>JAPKHB010000267.1 GCA_026647295.1 Planctomycetota bacterium
GCCCCCGCCCACGCCGATCACGGAGTTGGTCGCCGGGCCGTCGAACGGGGCGTCGGCGCGGTCCTCCCCCTCGCTCCGGCCGAAGGACTCGTTGAAGGGCAGGTCGTTGTCGGTCTCGCCGTGGTCCTCGACCTCCTCGTCGCGGATTGCCGCCGTGGTCGCGTCCACGCGCGCCGCGCCCCCGGCGGGCCCGCTGGCCTCCGGCGGGGCGCGCAGGCTGGGCGCCGCCGCCTCGCGGCGCGCGAGCCCCCCGAAGGCCGCCAGCAGCCACACCGGCGGGGCGGGCGGGTCCTCGCGCCGCCGCGCGCCGTAGTCCCCGTCCACCGCCTGCCACTCCAGGTTGGGGTCGAGCCCGATGCGGTGGCGCGTCTCGAGCACCTCGAGCCCGGGGAACGCGGGGCCGTGCACGGTGAGGCGCCCGCCCACGGGGCCCCCGAGCCGGGTTTCGAAGGTGAGGGCCACGCGGGTGCGCGTGTCGGCGGCGCGGGCCGTGGGCACGGGGACGAGGGTGAGCCCGCCCGGCGTGCGCAGCGGCTTGACCGGCTGGCCGTCCACGATGGCGCCGATCAGTTCGGAGTCGCCCGGCAGTTCCACCTCGAGGAACTGGCGGTCGACGTTGAAGAGGTCCACGGTGGCCCGCGACCGCAGCACGCCCTCGCGCGCCACGGCCGTGACCACGTCCAGCCGCGTGGCCACGGCGTCGAGCACGGCCGCCCCGCCGTGGCGCTGCACGGCGAGACCCACGCGGCCGTCGGCCCCCAGCCGAAGCACCTCGATGAGGCCCAGGGCATCCACGGCCGCCTCGGGCGGCAGTTCCGTGGGCTCCAGCGCCCGCACGTCGCCCTCGGCCGTCACGTGCACCTCCAGCCCCTCGGCGCGGCGCGCCAGCACGAAGCGCTCGGCGTGGGGCAGGTCCACCTGCGGGCCGAGGTCGGCCGTCGGGTCCAGGCGCCAGTCCTCGCGGTCCAGGTCGCGGTGCCAGGCGACCCGCAGCGTGTGGCGCCCGATCCGCCGCTCGTCCAGCGTGGCCCGCCAGCGCCGCCAGCCCGCGGGCGCGACCCCGCCCTCCAGGGCCGCGGCCCCGCGCACGCCGTCGCCGCTCACGCGCACGCGCTCGGCGTCCACCCACGCGGGCACGAGGAAGTCCAGGTGCCTAACGCCCGCGCGCCGGATCGTGTGCACGATCGCGGCGTCGACCTGCACGCGGCGCGGGGCGGGGGCGAGCGTCGTGACCACCTGGGCGTCGAGCAGCGGCCGGTGGCGCTCGACCTCGTAGCGCACCCGCGGCGCCGGCCCGTCGCGCCGGTAGCCGTAGAGCAGCCCGGCGGGGTTCACGCCCCGCGCCGTCAACTCGCCGGCGCCGACGGCCACGAGGTCCGCGCGCTCCGCCTCGAGCACGAAGAACGCGGCGTCGGCGCCCACGGCCACGAAGCCGTCCTCGGCGTCGGCCCCCGCCGACGGCACGTCCAGGTCCACCCCGACGCGCCCCTGCTCGGGCACCCAGTCGGTCCCGGCCTGCTCGAGCGTGGCCGCGAGCAGCAGTTCGGAGCCCTCGGGCGCCCCGCGGGCCAGCGCGATCTCGACGGTGCCGTCCGGCCGGCGCTCGCGCGTGTAGCCGGCGGGGGTCCCGCCCAGCGTGAGTTCGCGCAGTTCGAAGTCCGGAGGGAAGCGCGGCGCCAGCCGGAACAGCGTCCCCTCGACCACCCGGTAGGTGAGCGTGGCGATCAGCGTGCGACCCGCCTCGCCCAGATTGAGGTAGGTCGTGCCCTGCGCCTCCAGCCGCAGCGTGCGGGGCAGCAGGTCCACCGTCACGGCGGCGCCCGGGCCGAAGAGGCGGTAGACGAGCACCCCCAGGCGCTCCCCCGCCGGGTCCACGGGCACACGGCGGCCGTCCACGACGCCCACGGCCCGCGGCTTGACCTGGGCGTCAAAGCGCACGGCCACGTCCGCGACCTCGCGCGCGGCGTCGGCCACGCGCACCCGGGGCAACGCGAGCCCGGGTTGCGGCTGGAAGGGGAGTTCCGCGTCCAGCGTGAGTTCGAGGCGCCCGGCGACGGGCCTTTCGAACTCCACCGTGAGGGTGCGGCGGTCCTCGGAGCGCCGGTGGGCGGTCACGCCCGGGCCCTCCAGCGCCCGCACGACGAGGTCGGGCGGCAGCGCGAGCAAGAGGACCTGGGTGGGCTGGCGCGTGACGTCCACGCGCAGCACCGCGCGGGTGGCGATCAGGCCGTCGCCCATGTGGTGCAGCGTGTGGGTCCGGGCGTCGAGCACGGGCGGCCCGTCCAGGGCCTCGGCGGCGGGCGCGAAGGCGAGCCCGAGCGAACCGTCGCGCGCGGGCCGGGCCCGCACCTCCCCGGCGCGGTCCGGCGGCGTGCGAAACGCCAGCGGCGCGCCCTCTCCCGTGATGCTCCCCTCCATGCCGGGGGGCAGGCGCAGCGTGAGGGCCATCGCGGCGGCCGGGGGCAGCCGCAGTGCCAGGCGCGTGTGCGCGCCGTCGCGGGCGAAGGCGGCCGAGGCCGCCACGCGCACGCGGTGGCGCCCGGGCGCCTCGAAGCGCAGCCGGGGGCGGCCCTCCCACTCCTCGTAGGCCCCGGCCCCGGCCTCGAAGTCGAGGGACTCGAGCGCGAGCCCCGCCAGGGGGAAGTCCACGGCGCGCGGGCCCGCGGCGAGCACCGTGAGGTCGTAGACCAGGGTGAGGCGCGCGGCGTCGGTCCCGGTCGCGTCGAGCACGCCCTCGGCCTGCGTCGCGGCGCCGTCCACCGGCGGTTCGGCGCGCAGCGAACGGGCCCGCTCGCGCGCGGCGGCAAGCAGGCGGGCGTATTCGGCGTAGCGCAGCACGATCCCCTGCCGGTCGGCCGCGAGCAGCACGTCGAGTTCGTCGGCGGGCACGTGCACCAGTTCCTCGGGGGCGGGGCCGTCCTCGGCGCGGGGCGCCAGCGCCCCGGGGGCGCAAAGGAGCAGCCCGAGGCCCCAGACGAGCGCGGCCGGGCGCAACCGGGCGCGGGCGGGCCTCACGCGGCACCGCCTTGCGCCGCGGGGGCGTCGCCCGCCGCCGGGGTCCCGGAGGGCGGGCCCGCCGGGGACGCGCCCGCGGCGGGCGGGCCTTCGGGGGCCGAGCCCTCGGGCGGGGGCGGCGGCGCGGCCGGGGGCTCGCGCCGCGGCCTCGTGGCGACCCAGCCCACGAACGAGAGCAGGGCCGAGGCGAGCACGCCCACCAGCATCGCGTTGAACACGCCGCCGGAGACCTGGCCCGCGGGCACGAGCAGGGCGAGCAACACCAGCGCGACCCCCGCGTGCAGCCCGGCGGCCGAGAAGCCCCGCCGGCGCCCCAGGCGCACCAGCCCGCGCGCGCCCGCGAACGCCAGGCCCAGGAAGAGCAGCCGGAAGAGCAGGAAGCCCGTGGGCGAGGCGGTGGTCAGGCTGACCTCGCCCGGCCCGGCGCGGCCCTGGAAGTCGAAGGCGCGGTCCGGATGGCGCATCCCGAAGGGGCTCTCGAAGCCTTGCATGAGCCGGCGCCAGTCCAGGCGCCGGCCGCCGGGCGCCTCGACCAGGCGGCCCGTGAGGCCTTCCAGGGTGCGCGCGGCCCAGCTCTGCCAGGGCTCCAGCGGCTGGACGCTGCCCCCGAAGCCGACGACCTCGCGGCCCGACGGCAGGAACACGCGCCAGGTGAGCAGGTCGGCGTGGGCCCGCAGCGCGTGGGGCGCCACGACGCGCACCGTCTCGAAGAGCCCGCCGGAACGGGCGACCTCGTGGTCGTAGGCGAGCGCCACGAGGAAGGCCTCGTCCTTGCCGCGGCCGGTGAGGATGGGCACGAGCACCGTCCCGCCCTCGCCCACGCGCGGGCTCTCGGCCTTGCCGCCCACCTGCACCGCGCGGATGTTGGACCCGGGCGGGAGCGCCAGTTCGAGGTACTCCCGGTCGTTGTTGCGCACCACGAGGTAGGCCTCGGTGACGGCCCGTCCCTCGGGCGCGAGCGCCGTGTCCAGGTGCATGTGCGAGACCACCAGTTCGGCCACGCTCTCGTAGTGGTGGCGCGTGGCGCGCACCTCGATCGCGTGCTCGGGCTGCCACGAGCGCACGGCCAGGAAGTTCTCGGGCGCCTGCATGGGGGCCGGCAACTCCCGCGCGTCGATCTCCTCGGCGTGCGCCACGGAGGTCAGGTCCACCTCGAGCTGGGGGTCGCGGCGCACGGCCAGGTGCCAGACGGTGTTGGGCAGGGGCGTCTGGCGGTCGCCCAACGGGACGAACACGGGCAGCGCCGAGGCCCGCGCCTGCCCGCTGGCCAGCGCCTCGGCGGGCTGGTCGTCGATGACGAGCGGCACGACCACCTCGCCCGTGCGGGGGCTGGGCAGCTTCACGGTCCAGATCCCGCGCGCAGGGCCGGGCGGCGCGTCTTCGGGACGCACCTCTTCGCTCGGCCCGATCAACTGCCAGCCCGGCAGGTCCAGGTGCAGGCGCCGGGCCAGGTCGTCGTCCAGCGGCGCCCTGAAGCGCAGCGTGTCCACGCCGCGGAAGGAGACCTGGTAGCGCAGGGTGACCCCCAGCCGCACGCGGTCGGGCTCGAGCCGCGCCACCTGCTCCACGGCGCAGGTAAGGGTGGCGGCCTTGCGCTTGAGCACCTCGGTGAGCCCGATGGGGCCGTCGCGGTGCTCGAAGCGCCCGCCGAGCGGGAGCCGGGCGGCGTCGCCCGGCAGCGCCGGGGGCTCCCACGCGGCGGCCGCCGCCGCGTCCAGCGGCGTCAGCCCCGTGCGCGAGCCGGGCCGCTCGCTGTGGTCCAGCGCGGCGTCGCGGTGCAACGCGAGGTAGCCGCGCACGTGGGCGGCGCCCAGCAGCCGAAGCAGCGGGACGTCCACCTCCAGGCTCCGCCCCTCCTCCTCGGGCACCGCGAGCGGCCGCCGGGCGGTGATGGTCACGGTCGCCGCGCCCAGCAGGCGGTCGCGCAGGCCGACCTTGAGCAGGCCCGGGCCTTCCGCGGGCCGTTCCACGCGCCAGTCGTCCACCTCGACGCCGGCCACCGTCACCTCGAGCACCTCGAGGCCCGGCGGGACCTCGAAGTCCAGTCCGAACACCCCGGCCCGCTCGACCGTCACGCGCGCCTGGGCCAGGAGGTCCACGCCCTCGGGGCGCAGGCCCACGCGCTGGCCCAGCGCCGCGCTCACCCGGGGCTCGAGCGCGCGCACGCTCACGCGCGCCTCGCCCGGCCGCGAGGGATAGCGCCAGGCGCTGGCCTTGCCCGGCTCCGAGGCGCCCAACTCGGGCGGCAGGTCGGGCAGGTCCACCTGGACCCAGCCCGGGAAGGACTCGGGCTCCACCGTCACGCCGTCGGCGGCCTGGACGCGCAGGAAGCCGCGCTCCCGCTCCATCCCCTCCAGGAACGCCAGCGGCAGCACCGCGGAGGCCGGCGGGGGGGCGAGCGCCTTCTCCAGGCCGAGTTGGAAGGCGTACTTCTCCTTGACCGGCTCGCGCAGCAGCACCTCGACCTGGTTGCCGCCGTGGTTGCGCGACCAGGCGCGTATCCCCTCGCCGCGCAGGGGTGGCAAAGCAAATGGCGAGTGATCGGACCCCCGCGGTTTCCATTGCCTTCATGAAAGATGATTTTCAGTGGGCGC
>JAPKHB010000268.1:0-4077 GCA_026647295.1 Planctomycetota bacterium
TGGAGGACGACGCGTGGTCTTCCCACGCGAGGACGACGAAGGGCCCCGAGCGCCCCCTCCCGGTGCGCCGTACGTCCGCCGTTCCGACCCCTGAACGCACACGCTCGTAGACACGCGTTGCGGGGCCGCCCAGCGCCGCACGTCGGGGCCCCGGGGGTAGGATGGCCTGGCGGATCCCGGAGCGCCCCAGCCATGCCCACCCCCCGCGTGCTCATCGCCAGCGGTTCGGCGGGCCACGGGCACGAGATGGCGGCCCAAGCGGTGCAGGAAGCCCTCGCGGACCGCCACCCGGGCATCGAGACCCGCCGGATCGACGCCCTGGAATGGATGGGGAGCGCCTACAAGCACGTCTACCGGCGCGGCTACACGCGCCTGGTGGACCGGCATCCGTTGCTGTGGCGCGCGCTGTACGACGCCACCGACCGGCGCAGCTCGGCGCTCGGGCACGCGCTCACGGCCTTGATGGGGGGAGGGCTCGTGCGGGAGGTCGCCCGGTGGCAGCCGGACCTCGTGTTGTGCACCCACTTCCTCGCGCCCGAGCTGATGGCCCGTGCGCTGCGCCGGGGCCGCCTGAAGGCCCAACTCCAGGTGGTGATCACCGACCACGACGCCCACCGCGTCTGGTACTACCCGGAGGTGCGCCGCTACTACGTGGCCAGCGAACTCGTGCGCGCCCGGCTGGTGCTGCGCTTCGGCACGCCCGAACGCGACGTGCAGGTGACCGGCATCCCCGTGCGCCGCGCGTTCCGCCAGCCCGCCGACGTGCTCGGCGTGTGCACGCGCTTCGGCCTGGACCCGGACCGGCCGATGGTGCTGTTCCTGTCGGGGGGCTTTGCGGCCGGGCCCATGGCGCGGGCGATCGTGGACCTGTGGCGCGAGCGCGCCGACGTGCAGGTGGTCGCCGTGTGCGGACGCAACGTGCGGTTGCGCCGGCGCATCTCACGGCTGCCGCGCCCCGCGGGGGCGGTGCTCAGGGCCCTGGGCTTCGTGAAGGAGGTGCGCGACCTGATGGCCGCCAGCACCCTCGTCGTGGGCAAGAGCGGCGGGTCGAGCATGGCGGAGAGCCTGGCCGTCGGCCGTCCGCTGGTCGTCTCCACGGCGATCCCCGGCCAGGAGGAGCGCAACGCCGAGGCGCTGGTCGAAGCGGGCGCCGGCGTGCGCGCTTCCACCCCCGAGGAGATCCGTTGGCGGGTCGCGGGGCTGCTCGAGGACGGCGAGGCCCTGCGGGCGATGACCGAGCGCGCACGACGCTTCGGCCGCCCGCAGGCCGCCCTGGAGATCGCCGACGGCGTGGCCGCCTCCCTGCCCGGCGCCACGGCCTGGCGCGGGCCCCACTTCCACGGGGCCGCCAGCGCCTGACGCGACGCGGGGCGCCTGGCGCCGGGGCGGGGGGGTGCGGGTGTCGGCGGGCCCTGGCCGATAGGGGCGCCGTGAGAGCGTCCCCCGAGGCCGTCTGGTTCGAGCACCGCTTCCGCGTCCCCCTCACGGGCCGCGAGCCGCAGATGGTCCGCCTGCGCGCCTGGCTGGGCGGGGCCCGGACGCCGGGGGCCTGGCTCCTGCTCCACGGTCCCCGGGGCAGCGGGCGCACCCGGCTCCTGGACGAGGCGGCGCTGGTCGTCGGGGCCGAGGGCGCCCCCACCCCCCTGCGCGTGCGCCCCGCCCCCGACGGCGCGGGGCCCTTCGAGCCGTTGCGCCGGGCCCTCCTGGAGCGGGTCCAGACCGACGGCACCCGCGGCCTGGCGCGCGTACTGGCCGAACTCGTGCCGCCCGAGGATCCGCAGGTCGGGGCCCTGGCCGCCTGGCTGGCCGGGCGGGACGAGGCGCCCGAGCCGGCCGCGATCCTCGTGCTGCTGTCCGCCCTGTCCGGCCAGACGCCGATCCTGGTCGACGACCTGGACGCGCTGGACCCCGCCGTGCTCCAGGTGCTGCGCGTCGCCCCGGCGGTGATCGCCGCCGCCGACGCGGGGGTCGGGTGGCTCATGCCGGCCGCGCAGGTCGAACTCGAACCGCTGGGCGAAGCCCAGGCCGAACTGCTGCTGCGGCGTTGGCTCAAGCACCCCGCGACCGCCCGGCGGCTCGCGCAGGAACTGCTCCCCGCCACCGCCGGCTGTCCCGGCCGGCTCGTCCACGCGGTGCGTGCGCTCGGCCGGGCGGGCGTCCTGGTGCGCGGCGGGCGGGGCGTCGTGATCGCGACCGGGTGCGAGGCCGCCTGTCCGGCGGGCCTGGACCGACGCGACCCCGACGCCGAACTCCGGGCCGTGGCGTTGCTCAAGGGGGCGCCCCATGAGCGCGTGCTGGACGTGGCGAGCGTGGCCGCGGGCTCGGACGCCGAGGACCTCCTCGCCCAGGCCGCCCGCGTGAAGCGCGGCGTCGTGCGGGCGCTGATCGAAGAGGCCGAGGCCGGACGCGGGGGCACGCAGCCCGGCCGCGTCTTCTCCAGCGAGGCCGCCCGCTGCGCCCACGCCGCGCGGCTCTCGCCCGAGGCGCGCGCGGCCTTGTGCGGGGCCCGCGTGTCGGCGGCCCGCCGCCGCGCGAGCGGCGGCGCCGACGCGGCGGCCGCCCTCGACCTCGCCGCGGCCCTGCTGGCCGCCGGTCGCCCGGGGGAGGCCCTGGGTGCGCTGGGCCCCGGACCCGACCCGACCGCGCGGGCGGTGGTGGTCGAACCCTGGATGCGCCGGACGCTCGCGCAGGTCGCCCTCGCCCAGCCCGCGCCCCTCATGGGCGCCCCGCTGGTGGCCTGCGCGCGCCTCGCCCGTTCGCTGAACGCCCTCGGCGCCCCGGAGGAGGCGGCCCGCGTGCGCGCCTTCCTCGGCACGCCGATCCCGCTCCCGCTCACGGCCGCCCTGGCGCACGCCGAGTCGGAGACCGGACCGGGTGCGCCGGCGGCCCTGGCGCGCCTCGCCGCCGCGCTCGAGCAGGGGGCGCACCTGGCGACGCCGGACGAGGTGGCCGAGGCCCGCCTGTGCGCGGCCCGCGGCGCGCTCCTTCGCGGCCGTGCCGTCGAGGCGCGGCGGCACCTGGCCGCCTTGCCCACCCTGTTGCGCGACGCCGCCCAGGGGCTCCCGGGGCTTTCGGTCCGCCGGCGCTGGCACGAACTGTGTGCCTTCCTCGCGCGGGACGCCCGGCGCGCCCGCGCGGTGGCCGCGCACGCCGAACGCGCCGCGAGCCTGGCCACGCTCGAGGGCCGCGTGGACGCCACGGCGGCGAGCCTGGGGTGCGCCGGCCAGGCGCACGCCGCGCTCGGACGTCCCAACCGCGCGCTGGCCGCGCTGACGCGGGCCGCGACCCTGCATGCGCTCGTGCGGGACGCGGAGCAGGAGATCGTGGCCCGGGTGGCGGTCGGCGAGATCCAGGCCGACCTCGCCGCCTACGACGAAGCCGCGCACACGCTCGAACAGGCGCAGGCGGTGGCGCTCCGGGCGGGGCTCGGGGGCTTGAGCGGCCGCATCCACCTGCTCCTGGCCGGCGTGCACCACGAACGGGGCGACCTGGCCGCGGAGCGGCAGCACGCCGCCAAGGCCGTGGAGTGCGCGACCAGCGCGGCCGAGTTGGCCCGGGCGACCGCGCGCCTGGCCGACGCGGACCTTCGGGCCGGCTTCCTGGGCGCCGAAGGCCTCCTCGAACGGGCCGAGCGCGACCTGCGCAGCCTCGGCCTGGACCGCGACGCGCTGGCGGCCCGCGCCGCCCTGTTCGACTCGCGCCTGTGCTCGCGGGACCTCGCCCGCGCCCGCGCCGCGCTCCTGGGCACCGGGGCGCATGCCCCCTTGCGCCTGCGGGCGGCGCGGCTGGCCCTGTGCGAGGGCCGGGCGAAGTCCGCCGTGCCCGAGTTGCGTCGCCTCGCCGAGGACCCGGACCTTGACCCGAGCCTTAGGGCCGAGGCCTGGCTCCAGTTCGCCGTCGCCTGCGAGCGGCTCGACCGCCTGCCCGAGGCCCGCGCCGCCGCGATCGCCGCCTCCGGGCTGCTCGAGATCCGCCGCCGCAGCCACGCCAACGACGCGCGGCTCCACGCCCGGCTGGCGCGCCTGTTCCGCCGGTGCGGCGAGGGCGGGCGGGCCGCCGGCCACCGCAGCGCGGCCC
>JAPKHB010000268.1:4087-5583 GCA_026647295.1 Planctomycetota bacterium
TGTCTACTTCGTGCGGCTGCAGGCAGGCAAAGAAGTGATGGCGCGAAAAGTCCTCATGCTGCAATGACCCGGCGCGGGCCAGAGCAGCCCGGAACGCCGGCGCATCGCCCGGCGGGAACTCTCGGCCGACCCCCGGGCCGCCGCCCCCGCCGTGGCCGTGTAGGCGGGGCGGCCCGGCCCGGGTAGGCTGGGCCGCCGAAGGAGGCCTGCGGCGGCGATGGGACGGCGGCTTGCGTTCTTCTGGCTCGCCGTGCCGCTTTGGATCGCGGCCGGTGCGCGCCGGGCCCCGGCCGAGGACCTTCCGGCGCCGCCGGCGGCGTGGATCCGCAGCGAGACCCCGGCCGCCGCCGCGCCCGCGCCCCCGCTCGAGCGGCGGGCCTGGGGGCCGTGTCTGCTGCGCTGCGACCCCTGTCCGGCGCGCGGGCCCGTCGAGGTGCGGGACGAGTGGCTGCTCGCCCAGCCGCGCCTCACGCTGCCGGCGGTCGCCCCCGACCCCTTGTGCTGCGGCGAGTGGGAGTACCGCGTGGCGACCAACCGGGGCAACGACTTCGGCTGGCGTCAGTCCGGACCGGCCGAGGCGCCGATCGACCGGCGCTTCCTGATCGACGGCGAACACCAGACCACGGAGTTCGTCGTGCGGCACCAGGTCACCCCGCGCTGGGGCCTCCAGGTGCGCCTGCCGGTGCAGTGGCGCGGCGCGGGCTTCATGGACGGGTCCATCGACTGGTTCCACGAATTGGGCGAGACCATCGGCCTGCGCGACAACGGCCGCCCGCTCTTTCGCAACGACCGCTTCCGCGTGGAGGGGCGCGACGACGCCTTCAACGCCATCTCGTGGAGCGACGAGCACGGCGTGGGCCTGGGCAACGTGGAGGTGGCCGCGCACTTCGCGCTGCGCCAGCCCCTGCGCCGCTCGGACTGGCGCGTGGCGGTCGTCGGGCGGGTGGGCGTGCCCACCGGGACCGGCCCCTTCGAGACCGGAAGCGTCGACCTGGGCGCCCAGGTCGTCGCGGCCCGCCAACTCGCCCCGGCCTGGGACCTGTACGGCGGGGTCGGGGGCACCTGGTTCAGCGACACGACCACCGACGGCCTCGAATACGAGGCCTGGCGCGCCCACGCCTTCCTCGCGCTGGAGTGGCGCTTCACCACCGCCTGGAGTCTGCTCGTGCAGACCGACGTCGCTTCGCGGCTCGTGCGCAACCTGGCGGAGTACCCGGCCGAGCAGTGGTACGTGCACCTGGCGCTGCGGGCCGACCTGGGCGCCGGCTGGCAGCTCGAGGGCGGCTTCACCGAGAACATCAGCGACCAGCAGTCCACGGTGGACTTCGGCGCCTTCCTGGGACTTTCGCTGCGGCGCTAGCCCGCACGCGGCGGGAGCGCAGAACCGGGTTCCCGCGCGCATCCGCTTCCTTCACTCCCCTCGAATGATGCACCGGAGCCTGGCTCCACCGTGAGGGGTGCAGGGGGGGTACGGAATAGCCCTCCTGCCCCGAGAG
>JAPKHB010000269.1 GCA_026647295.1 Planctomycetota bacterium
TTTCGCACGTCAGGTCCCCAATGCAAGCCACCGTCCCGCCCGGGGCGCCGGACGCCGCCCTCCCGCATGCGGGGCGCGGCCCGCGCCGGTCACTCCCGAAGGAGGCGGTTGCTCAAGCCGCGATCGACGACCAGGGTCTGACCGTTGACGCCGCGCGAGGCGGCCGAGGCGAGGAAGCAGACGGCGTCGGCGACCTCCTCCGGGGGGACGAAGGCGGCCTCGGGCAGCCGGTCCAGGCCGGTCCACAGGCGGCGCAGGGTCTTGAAGGCGTCGGTGCGGACCAGGCCCGCGCACACCGCGTTGGCCCTGACCCCCCGCGGGCCGAGTTCCTCGGCCCACTGCCGCACCATCGCCTCCATGGCCGCCTTGACCGGGCCCAGCGGGTACTGGGGGCTCATGAACCGGCTGCCCAGGCTGCTCACGAACACGATCCGGCCCCCCGCGGCCTCGAGCAGTTCCCGGGCCTGCTGCACCAGGAACACGTTGCCCATCAGGTTCACCTCGAGGAGTTGGCGCAGGTCCCGTTCGAGCAGCCGCCAGCTCTCCTTGAAGGGCGCGCGGGCCGCGTTGAGCACCAGCACGTCCAGCCGCCCGAACGTCGCGCGCACCTCGGCGAGGAGCCGGACGACCTCCTCCTTGCGCCCGATGTCGGCCGCAAAGCGTTCGACGCGGGGGCCGGGCGACCCGGGGGACGCCGCCAGCGGCTCCCCCGCCGGCGCCGACGCGGTGGCCTGGCGCCCGTGCAGCGCCACCTGCATCCCGGCGGCGTGAAGGCGCCGGGCGATCGCCTGGCCGATGCCGCGCGTGCTGCCCGTGACGAGCGCGACCTGCCCGCCGAGTCCCGGTTCGTCGTTGGTCTCGCCCATCGCGGGGCGCATCCTACCCGCCCGTCGCCGGTGGGCGCGGTGCCGGTCCGGGCCGCGCCCGGCTCGCCGGCCCGCCGCGACTGCGTACCATCCCGCCTTGTCCAGGAGCGCCGCATGGAAGTCCCGCTCACCACGCGCCGGGTGCGCACCCTGGCCACGCTCGACCGCCTGCTGGACGCCATCGAGTCCGGGCGCGAGCCCCGGCCGGACTGGATCACCCTCACCGGGGCCGCCCGGGTGACGCGGCTGGCGCCGGCCCGGATGGCGCCGTGGCTGCCGCGCCTTCACGCCGCGAGCCTGCGGGGCTTCGAGGCGGGTCTGCTGCCCGGGCGCGGGGCGGCCTACCTCGAGCGCTGGTGCACGCTGGCGCGGGCGGGCTTCCACGACTTCGCGGAGGGTTGCTGGAGCAAGGGCTACGCGGCCCCGTTCGCGGTGGACTTCGACTACGTCACGCCCTACCGCACCGGGGGCCTGTCGGCGCTGGACCCCTACGCGACCTACTCGGCGGTGCTGGGCACCTGGGAGTACACGGCCGAGGACTTCCTGAACACGGAGTTGTGCCGCGACGTGCGCTGCGTCGTGGAACCCATGGCGGGCACGGCCGAGTTCACCTGGTGGAGCCACTTCCGCCACCCGGACCTGGACTACTGCATGATCGACCTGGACGCGGGGGCGGAGGCCCTCGCCCGGCGCCGGCGCTGGGTCGAGGGCACGCGCCGGCACTTCGTGCTGGGCGACGTGCTGGCCGAGGCCTCCTGGGAGGCCGTGCGCCGCCATTCGCCGCACCGCTCGCTCGCCTACGTCGGCAAGCAGAGCCAGAACTTCTTCGACACCCCGGGCCTGGTGCGCCTGATGGAACTGGGCACGCGCTACGCCGACCTGCTCATCCTGGAGGTGAGCCAGCCCTACCTGGTCGCCGAGGAGCCGGCCGTCGACGACCTGACCCGCCCCGAGCAGGCGGCGGCCGGCCTCCGGGTGGCGCTGGCCGACACCCCGGGCCGGCGCGCCAACCCGCTCACCAACCACCTGCACTTCGACCTGGTGGCCAGGGATCGGAGCGGGCGCCGCATCCTGTGGGAGTACCGCGACTGGATCGGGTGGCAGGCGCCCACGCTCACGGCGCTGGCGCGGCTGCTCGGCCTGGAGGCCTGGTACTACCACTCCGAACGGCTCGAGTTCCGTCCGGTCGCGCGGGACACCGAAACCAGCGACTGCCGGGAGAACAACACCTTCCTGCTGCTCCGGCGCCCCTGACCCGCGGGCGGGCCGCGGCGCCCGGGGCCCGAGGTCCGCGCCCGCCCCCGCCGGCGACTACTTCTTCTTGCGCGCGGGGCGCGCCCGGGACGCCTTGCGGGCCGCCGGGGCCTTGGCGGCCGCCTTCTTCTTGCGGGCCGGGCGTGCGGCGGCCTTGCGGGCGGCCTTGGCCGGCGCCTTGGTTGGCGCCTTGGCCGCGCGCGCGGGCCGGGCAGGGGCCTTGGCCGCGCCCCGGGCCTGCCGGCGGCGCATCTGCGCCCTGAGCGCCACCTGGCGCTTGCGCATGCCCAGGCGCCGCGCCTCCTCCTGGGCGCGGGCCTCGGCCAGGGCGGCGGCCGAGGGTTGGGTGCGGGCCTCGCGGGGCATGGGCGGCGAGTCTCCGTGGTCCAGGCACTCGTAGGCCAGGGCGAGGCGCCGGTCCCACTCCTCGATCTCCGCCGGGCGCATGTGGGGCCGGGGCCGGTCCCGAAGCCGCATGCAGCGGTACTGGACGGAGGCGAGCTGGTGGCGCAGGGTCATGCCGGGGATGCCCGCCGCGGGCACGTCCGGCCAGATCCCGGGGCTGCGGGCCCCCGGAACGTCGGGGGGGTACGGGGGTCCGTTGCCCGGGATGATGGGCAGGAAGAGGGCCAGGTAGGCGCGCCGGACGCGCTCCGCCCAGCGCTGGCCGTCCGACCCGCCGTGGAAGCCCAGTTCCTGCATCTGCCCGCAGACCCAGACGAGGTAGTCGAGCAGGTCCCGGAGCGTGCTCCCGGGGCGGCGGCTGGAGGGCAGTTCGGGCCAGGGCGGGGGCGCCATCGGGCCTCCTCTAGGACCGGCGGGAGGATGGGACAGGCGCCGCGGAAATGCAAGCATCCTGCCCGGATGCCGCGCGGGGGACCCGACGCCCGGTGGCCGGGGCCCCCGGTGGGGCCCGGCCCGCCGGGACGGGCCGGTCAGAAGGCGCGCTCGCCGCCCCGGCCCGCTACAGTGGCGGCGGCCAGCCCGGACTCCACTGCCCCCGCGCGCCACTCCGCTCTGCATCCCCACCATTGGAGCGTCCACTCATGACCCGTGTGCATGTTCGCTTGAGCCTCGGGGCCGTCTCGATCGAGTTCAATGGTGAGAACGAGTTCTTCCGGCGGCTCATCGAACCGCTGGTGGATGCCCAGGCCCGGCGCAACCCCTCCGGCGCCGCGCCCGCAGGCGGGCCGGCGGCCGCGAGCGCCCCGCCGCTTCGGGCGCCGACCCTGGCCGAGCGCCTCGCGCCGCCGCCCCCGCAGTTCCAGCCGGCCGCGCCCCAGAAGTTCAACCTCTTCGTGCGCCAGGTGGGGGACCGGGCCCAGAGCCCCGACCAGCGGCTGATGGCCTTCGCGTTCTACCTGTGGAACTACGAGAAGCGCGAGGAGTTCAGCCGCACGGACGCGGAGAGCTTCTTCCGCACCCTGCACGACGAGGGGCTCGACCGCACCGGGGAGTTGCTGGCCGACCTGTGGGAGCGCCGTCGCTTCCTCGAGCCCGGGCGCGAGGAGGGCCTGTGGCGCCTCACGGAGAAGGGCCTGAACTACGTGAAGAACCGCCTGCTCTCGGCGGGGTAGCGTTCCCGGGGGGTCAGTTCGGCCGCTTGCCGCCGGCCGGCAGGGCGTCGCCCTGGATGGGCTCCAGGCTCTCGATCACCGCGAGGTAGTCGTCCAGCGGCACCTCGTTGCGCCCGGTGAGGGTGACGCTCACCCCGGGCAGGTCGTCCCGGCGCATCACCGTGCGGCAGGCGTCGGTGCGCAGCCGCACCACCGCCCGGCCCGAGGGCAGCGGCCCGGTCGGCGCCGGCAGCCCCGGGCAGGCGTCGGGGTCCTCCTGCATGCGGCTCATGCGCTGCAGGGCCTCCAGGGCGTCCATGTCGCGGGGGACCGCGATGCCGACGGAGAGGATCGCCAGGCCGTCGGAGTAGGTCAGCGAGGCCACCCGCACCGGGGTCGGGTCGTCGGCCTCGGGGCCGCCCAGCAACGCGCGGCTCAACTCGCACTCCTGGTACGTGAGCCGGATCGGCTCGAAGCCGGGCGGGAGCCACGCCGGCGCGTACAGCGCGAAGGGGGCGCGCGCGGCGAGGCTGCGCAGGTCGTCGCCCGCCCCGCGTCCCTCGGGCGGGGGCTGGTCGCAGCGTTCCAGTTCGAGCAGGTCCAGGTGCGGATCCCAGGGCTGCGCCTCGGGGATGCGGCGCACCCGCCGGACCGAACGGCCCTCGCGCCCGACGTCCTCGATCTGGAGCACCTCGTGGGTGCCCGGGCGGAACCACGCGCGGCGCTGGGTGAGCGTGTCGGTGGGCCGGCGCGGCACCCAGACGGCCTTGAGCGCCGCGCCCAGGCCTTCGAGGGTCTCGGGCTCGGGCGCGCCCTGGCGCTCGTAGTTGCGGAAGAAGAGGTCGGCGGGGGCCTCGAAGAAGAAGTTGCGCACCACCAGCCAGCGCGAGACCACCTGCTCGCGCCCTTCGCTCGCGCCGGGGTGGGCGACCTGGATGCGCACCAGGTCCGGGCGCCCGGCGTCCGGGAGCACCTTGAGTTGCTGGGTGGTCGCAAGGCGGCGCACCTCCCAGGAGCCCCCGGCGGGTCCCTCCTCCAGGAAGGCCGCCAGCGCGGCGTCGACCGGGTGGGGGCCCGGGGCGAGCGCCAGGACCAGCCCCAGCGCCCCGAGGACGAGCGCGGCGACGAGCACCCACTCCCAGCGCGCCCAGCCGCGGCGGGCGGAGCCGGCGGACGGATCGGGGCGCGACGGCCCCGTCCAGGCGGCGCTCTCGGGACTCATGGACGCGACTCTACCGCGACCAGTCGGCGATCAGCTCCCCCGGTCCGACGCCGACGCGGTCGAAGGTCTCAAGGCCGTGGAAGAGGCTGAGGCTCGAGTCTTCCACCAGCACCGCCGAGCGCGCGAGCGGCGGCCGCTCGCCGGCCTTGGGCCCGGCGCCGAGCCCGGCCTCCCGCAGGCCCACCCAGAGCCCGGCGCCCAACGCCACCAGGACGGCGGCGGCGGCCAGCCAGGCCGGGCGCCAGCCGCGGCCCGGGAGCAGGTTCCAATGGCCCGCACGGGCCGCAGCCTCCGGCGCCCAGGGGGCGGAGCCTTCGGCCAGGGCCTCGAGCAGCCGGCCCCGCACCGCGGGGGGCGCCCCGGGGCGGCCCAGGCAGGCGAACCACGCGGCGACGTCCTCTTCGGAGGGGTCCAGGTCGGCCGGGCGGGGCACACGGTCAAGGTTCGACATCGGCTCCCTCTGGACGCAGCCGGGGGGGCCGCGTGTTCCCTGTTGCTGTTTGCGCGGGAGCGCTGTCGCTCTTCTTTTCGCCCGCGCAAGATTTGGCTGTTGCGCAACAACCCACAGGCTCAGTTCGCATCTTTTTTCCATTGGTATTGTTGTAGTTCTTTTTGGTGATTTACGCACCTTGAGTCCACAATGATGGT
>JAPKHB010000027.1 GCA_026647295.1 Planctomycetota bacterium
CCGCGGCGCGCGGCCAGGAGCAGGGCGGGGCGCCCGGGATCCCCTTCGGGCGGCGCCCCGCGGGCAAGGAGCCGGCGCACCAGTTCTGCGCTCCCGGATACGACCGCCGCGTTCAGCGCCTCGGACAGGTCCGCGACCTGCTCGACCAGGAGGCGGGCGACCTCGACGTGGCCCTGGCCGGCCGCGCGGCAGAACGCGCACTCTCCCGGGGCCTTTCGCGCGGTCGGATCGGCCCCGAACTCGAGCAGCGTCCGCACGACGCCCGCGTGGCCCTGATAGGCGGCGTGCTGGAGCGGCGTGACGTCGCCGTGGTCCAGGGGATCGACCGGCGCGCCCGCCGCGAGCAGGAGGCGGACGATCTCGTCCTGGCCGCGCTGCGCCGCCAGGTGCAGCGGAGCCTCCTCGAGGATCTCGCCCGCGGCGGCGGCGTCGGCTCCCGCGCGCAACAGCAGCGCCACCACCTCCGGGCTCCCGCCGAGCACGGCCGGGTGCAGCGGCGTCCAGCCGGTGTGGTCGCGGTGCCGGGGATCGGCGCCCGCGCGCAGGAGCACCCGCACCACCTCCACGCGCCGGTACCAGGCGGCTTTGAACAGCGGCGTCGCCCGGGCGCGGTCGAGCGGGTCGACGCGGGCGCCGGCCTCCAGCAGCGCCTCGACGCAGGCCGCGTGCCCGCCGTAGGCCGCCCAGTGCAGCGGGCTGTCGCGGTTGTGGTCCACGTGGTTCGGGTCGGCGCCCCGGGCGAGCAGCAGGCGCACGACCGCAAGGTGGCCGTTGCCCGCGGCGAACATCAGCGGGGAATAGAGGCCGGCGTGGGAGCGATCCGCCGGCGTACCGGCGTCAAGGGCGGCGCGGACGCCCTCGAGGTCGCCGTCCTTGGCGGCCCGCCACAGTTCCCACGGCCGCTCCTCGGCGCGGGCCGCGGGCGCAAGAGGCCCGCCGATCAGGAAGAGGATCGCAAGCGCGGGGCCCAGGGCGGGGCGGGACATGCTTCCCCGGACGCGCCCAGGCGGCGGCGGTTCGCAAGAGTTGTGCAAACGCCGCCGGGCGGGGTCAGTTGAGGTCGTCGATGTCGCCCAGCAGCCAGGCGTCACCCACCTTGACGAACGCATAGAGGACGCGCTGCGCCGTCTCGGCCGGGCCGAAGGACAGCGTCCAGGCGACCCACGGCTGATCCCGTAGCGTGCGCACCTCGGCGCCGACGAAGGTGGGCGCGCCCAGGGCGGCGTGGCCGCGAATGCGCGCGGCGATCGAATCCAACTCGCGCACCTGCGGCCCCTCGTAGGTCGCCGCCCTGGCGTAGCGCAGTTCGCGTTCGCTCCCCAGGTAGCGCACGAAAGGGGCCAGGGACTCGCCCCCACCGGCCGCCGCCGCGAGGACCTCGCCCACGCGGGCCCGCGTGAGCGCCTCGGGCCCGGCCTCCGCCGCGGGCGTCCCGGGGCCGCCGTCGGCGCAGCCCGCGAGCCAGAGCAGGGCGAAGAGACACGGCCACCGGCGGGCGCGCGCAAGGCAGGGACGGGACATGGAGGCCTCCGGGAAAACCGCAGAACCTACCCCCCCGCCGGGAGGGCGCGAGGGGCGCCGCCACCGCCCCTCTGCCCTGGTAGAGTCCCCGCGTGGAGGACCCACGATGAACCGGATCCTGGTGTTGGCAGGGGTCGTGCTGGCCGCGGTGGCGGCGCTGTGGCTCGCGGGCGCGGACGCATGGCTCGGGCTGCGCGAATCCGCGGAAGAGGGTGGGCCCGCCGCAGGGGCCTGGCGGGGCGCGGCCCCTTCGACCGCGCCCGGGGCGGCCGCCGGAGGCGGGGGGGAGGGCGGCGCGGCACCCGTGCTCTTCGGCGCCCCCGCCGGCGCGCCGGCCGGCCACGGGGCGATCGCCGGGCGCGTGATGGACTTCGATCGCGGCGAGGCGGTCGCCGGCGCGCGGCTGCTCTTGAGCGGGCCGCCGGTCGACGGCGCTCCCTTGAGCCGGCAGGGCGCCAGCGACGCGGCGGGCCGGTTCCACTTCGCGGACCTTCCGGCGGGCGAGGGCTACGCGCTGGGCGTGCAGGCCGAGGGGCGTCCGGCCCGGCTGCTCGACGGGCTCTTCGTGCCCGCCGGCCACGAACTGGACCTTGGCGACGTGTGGCTCGGGGCGCGCGGCGCGCTGGAGGGCCGCGTCGTGGACGCCGAGGGGCGCGGCATCGCCGGCGCGTCGGTCGCGCTGCTCCCGGCCGAGGCGTCCGTCTTCGAACTCATGTCCAACCTGGTCGACCTGCTCACCACGTTGGACCGCGAGAGCGAGCCCCGGGCCCGCACGACCAGCGGGCCGGACGGCGCCTTCCGGCTGACGGAGGTCGAGCCGGGGGGCTTCACGCTGCTGGTGCGCGCCGCGGGCTTCGAGCAGGGCCAGGCGACGGGCACGATGGCCCCGGCCGGCGCCGTCGGGGGGCCGGTGGTGGTCGAACTCGGTCCGCGGGAGGCGCTGCGCGGGATCGTCGTGGACGAGCACGGGCGCGGGGTCGGCGGCGCGCGCGTCGCGCTGCTGCCCAAGGACGACGTCGCCATGGCCCTCCATGGCCGCGTCTTCACCGACGCCGGGCCGGACGGGCGCTTCGTCGTACCGGCGCCGCCGGCGGGGACCGAGTTGATCCTGATCGCCGCGGCCGAGGGATACGCCACGGCCTTCGCCCAGGCCAAGCCGACGGACCCCGAACTGCGGGTGGTGCTCGACCGCAGCGCCGAGTTGATCGTGCGCCTGCGCACCGCGCAGGACGAGGCGCCGGTCGCGGGGGCGCTCGTGACCGTCATGCTCGCGGGCGCCGGAGGCCAGAACGAAGGGTCGCTGGCCAGCGGCGTGACGGACGCGGCGGGCGAGGTGCGCCTGGCTGCCCGGCCCGGCGCGATCCGGATGGTGCACGCGCGCCACCCGACCCTCGGGAGCGGGACCTATGCGCCGCAACTCGGCGGGATGCTGGGCGAACAGGACCTGGCGCTTGCGGGGCCCGAGGAGTTCGAGGTCAAGCCGGGCCTGAACGTCCTGGCCTTGCGGCTGGGCTCCGGGACGCGGGTGACGGGAGTCGTCAAGGACCCCGAGGGCCGCCCGCTGGCCGGCGCCCGCTGCCGGGGGATCGGGATGCTCGGCGCGGGCGCGGAGGCCGTGAGCGACGTCGACGGACGCTACGAGTTCCGGTACGGCGGGCCCGTGATGATGGTCGTGGCCCGCCTGGCGGGCTGGGTGCAGGACCAGGACGGGCCGGGCGGGGCGCGGTTCGGCGAACCGGACTCGCTGCAGCGCGACGCACAGGGGCGGATCGTGATCGACGTCGTGATGCGCCGGGCGGTGGCGGTGGGCGGACGCGTGCTCGACGAGGCCGGGGTCCCGCTCGCCGGCGTGACGGTGCACGCGGCGGGCCCGCAGGCGATGCCCTTCCCCGGTCTGACGGGCACGGACCGCACGACCACCAGCGCGGCGGGGCGCTACCTGCTCGACGGGCTCCTGCCGGGTACGAAGGTCACGGTGTACGCCGAGCGGGAGGGATACGTGTCGGGCGAGGTCGAGGTGACGGCGCCCAAGGAGGGCGTGGCGCAGGCGCCGGACATTACGCTGGGGCGGGGCGCTTCGCTCGCGGTCCGGGTGCTCGGCCCCCGGGGGACGCGGGCCCGGGGCGCGCAGGTCGAGGTGGCCGTGGAACGCTCCTACGGGGCGCCGGCGCGGCCGGGCTTCACCGTCCCGATTGGCAACACGGGCAAACGGACCGGACGCGACGGGCTGGCGCGCTTCGTGGCGCTGCCCCGCGGGGTGGCGACGATCACCGCGACGCTCGCGGGCACGGCCGGGGCGCGCCACCGGCTGGTGCTGGGCGTCGAGGGCCAACCCCCACCGGAGGAGATCACCCTCGCGTTGCGGCCCGCGACGCAAATCCGCGGGCGGGTGCTCGACGCCGAGGGGCAGGGCGTCGCGGAGGCCCGGGTGCGCGTGGAGCCGCGGGAGGAGCCCGCGGCGGCTGCCCGCGGGTCGGAGTTCTGGGCCCCGGAAGAACCCGGGGACGCGGAGCGCGTGGTCCCCGGACCCGTCCCGGACTGGATCCCGACCCGCACCGCGGAGACGGACGCGACGGGCGCCTTTGCGCTGGAGGACCTGCCGGAGGGCGAGGTCACGCTCGTCGTCACGCACGACGGCTACCAGCGGCTCAAGGTGCCGTGGCGGGGACGTGGGGACGGCGCCGAGTTGCGTCTCACCCCCCGCCCGCCGGGCGACGCGCAGCGCGTGGCGGAGATCGACGCCGAGATCCAGCGCCTGATCCAGCACTACCAATCGGCCAAGGACGAGGACTCGCGCGCGGCCCTCCAGCAGCAGTTGGGCGAACTCTACGCCGAGCGCCAAAAGCTGGCGGACGACTAGCGGGCGGAGCGGCCCGGGGGGGGCCCGGGGCGCTCCCGCAGGACCGGGCTCCCGGCGGAGGGCCGGCGGTAGCATGCCGCGATGAGCAGCGGAGCGCGGGCCGCGGTCGGGTGCGGGGTCCTGGGGGCGATCCTCGTCTGGATCGACCTCTCCCTCGGCCTCGGGCTCTTCGCCGCCGCCGTGGTCGCCTGGCTCCTGGACGACCCCGCCGACCCCCGGGCGGAGGGAGAGCGCACCCTCCCGGCCGCCGACCCGGCGGAGGCCGACCCGGAGGCGCGCCGCGAGGCCCTCTACGCGCTCGCCGAGGGGCTCGACGGGTACGTCCAGCGCTGCGCGGTCGTGGAGGACCTGCGCGCGCACCCCCACTTCGTGCGGGCGGTCGACCTGCTGGACCATCCCTCGGTCGCGCGCTCGGCCGTCCTCGAGTACGCCTGCGGCTCCAACTTCCTCCTCACCTGCGCGGCCTGCGAGGCGCTCGCCCGGCACCCCGACGCCCCGGACGCGCCGGCCGCCGTGGAGGCGCTGCTGGAGACCCTGGAGACGCGCGCGTACTGGGCGCGGTGGTTCTACTTCCGCGCGCTGGATGCGCTGGCGCCGGACGCGCTGCTTCCGCGCCTGCTGGCGGGCCTGGATCCGGAGGCCTGGGAGGCGGCGTGGGTGCGCCGTCCGCTGCGCGAGTTCCTGGCCGCCCGCCTGGCGCGCGAAGGGGTCCCGGACGCCGGCGACCTGCTCGCGCGCATCCGCCCGGAGCGCCGCGCGGGCGTCATCGAGTTGCTGGCCGGCGTTTCGGGCGAGGCGGCGGCGGCGCTCACGCGCGGGCTGCGCGAGGCCACGCCCCCCGGGCCGACGCCGGAGCCGACGCCGGAGGCGGGGCGCGAGGCGCGCCCGCTCGGGCGGGCGTGGTCGGCGACGGACGCGCGCGGGGCGCTGCCGACCCCCGCGGTGGACGCGGCCGTGGGGGCGGCGCTGGCGGCGCTGGGCGCGCCGCGGCGCCGCTCCGTGCTCTTCGTCGGCCCACCGGGGGTGGGAAAGACGAGCGCCGTGCGCGTGCTGGCGCAACGCCTGCTCCGGGAGGGGTGGGACCTCGTCGAAGCCGACGCGGGCGAGTTGCTGGCGGGGCAGTCCTACCTGGGCCAACTCGAGGAGCAGGTGAAGGCGCTGCTGCGGCGCCTGGCGGGCCGGCGCACGCTTTGGATCGTGCCCCAGTTCCACCAACTCGCGTGGGCCGGACGGCACCGCTACAGCCCGACGGGCGTGCTCGAGATGATCCTGCCCGCCCTCGAGGCCGGCGAGGTCCTCCTGGTGGGCGAGACCCGCCCGGAGGGCCTCGAGGCCCTGCTGGCCGAGCGGCCCACGCTGCGCAGCGCCCTGGAGACCGTGGCCATCGAGCCGCTGGACCGGACCGGGACCCTCGCCCTGGCGCGCCGCTGGCTCGCCCAGCAGAAGCCCGCGGCCGAGGCGGCGCCGGGCGTGCTCGAGGAGGCGCATGAACTCGCCGAGCAGTACCTGCGGACGCTGGCGGCCCCGGGCCACCTGCTCACGCTGCTGGCCAGCGCGCTCACGCCCGAGCGGCGCTCGGCGCCCACGGCGCCGCTTTCCCGTCCGGCGCTGCTGCGGGCGTTGGCCGAGCTCACCGGCCTTCCGGACGCGATCCTGGACGAACGCCACGAACTCGACGTCGCGCGGCTCCGCGCGCACTTCGACGCGCGCGTGATCGGCCAGCCCGAAGCCGTCCAGTGCCTGGTCGAACGCGTGGCGCTGATCAAGGCCGGGCTCACCGATCCCTGCCGGCCGCTCGGGGTGTTCCTCTTCGCCGGCCCCACCGGCACCGGCAAGACGGAACTCGCCCGCGCGCTGGCGGCCTGGCTCTTCGGCTCGGAGGAGCGCCTGCTGCGGCTCGACATGAGCGAGTTCCAGGGCTCCGGGGCGCTCGACCGGATCCTGGGCGAAGGGCAGCCCGGCCCCCGGCGGGCGGGCCTCGTCGACCGCATCCGCCAGCAGCCGTTCTCGGTCGTGCTGCTCGACGAGTTCGAGAAGGCCGACCCCGCCGTGTGGAACCTCTTCCTCCAGGTGTTCGACGCGGGGCGCCTCACCGACCCCGCCGGCAACACCGCGGACTTCCGCCACAGCATCCTGATCCTCACCTCCAACGTGGGCTCGGAGGCCTCGACGCTGGGCCGGGTGGGGTTCGGGGGCGGGCCGGCGGGCGCGCGGTCGCCGGACCTGGACGCGGCGCTCAAGGCGACCTTCTCCCCCGAGTTCCTCAACCGCCTGGACCGGGTGCTTGCGTTCCGGCCGTTGAGCCTCGGGGTGATGCGCCGCATCCTGCACAAGGAACTCGCGCTCGTGCTCAAGCGCCGGGGCCTGCGCACGCGCTCGTGGGCGGTGGAGTGGGAGGACTCGGCGCTGGACTTCCTGCTCGAGCGGGGGTTCGACCCCGCGCTCGGGGCCCGGCCCTTGCGGCGGGCGATCGAACGGCACCTGCTCGCGCCGCTGGCGCTGACCATCGCCGACCGGCGCGTGCCCCAGGGCGACCAGTTCCTGTTCGTGCGGAGCAACGGCGCCCGCCTCGAGGTCGCCTTCGTCGACCCCGACGCGCCGCCCGGGGAACCGGCGGTGCGGGCGATTCCGCCGGGGCCGTCGACCGCCCCCGCGCCCGACGCCCGCGCGCTGGCGCTGGACTGCCAGGGCACGCGCGCGGAGTTGGAGGCGCTGACCCAGCGCCTGGCGCTCCTGCGCGCCGTCGTGGACGCGCCGGCCTGGCAGGCGGCGCGGGACGCGGGACTCGGGCAGATGTCCGCGGCGGGCTTCTGGGAGCGGGCCGACCGCTTCGCCCACATGGGTCGGGTCGAGTACCGCGACCGCGTCGAGGCGGCCGTGCGGCGCGTGGGCTCGCTGCTGGCGCGCCTTTCCGGCGGCGGGCCGGGGCGCGCGCCCGACGCGGTCCCGCCCGACCTGCTGCGCAGCGCCGCCGGGCGCATCTACCTGCTCGAGGCGGCGGTCGCGGACCTGGAGGCCGGGCGGGCGGCGGACGCCTACCTGGCGGTCGAGGCGGCGCCGGACGCCGGGGGCGGGGCCGCGACCGCGGCGAGCGACGCCTTCGCCCGCCGGCTGGCGCGCATGTACCGGCGCTGGGCCGAGAGCCGGGGCATGCGCCTGGAGGTCCTGCGGGAGACGCCGGGCGAGGCGCACCAGGCGTTCGCGTTCGTGGCCGCGGTGTCCGGATTCGCCGCGCACGCCATCCTGGCGCCGGAGTCGGGGCTGCACCTGCTCGAGCAGCCCCAGGGCGAGGGGCGGCCGCAGCGCGTGCGGGCGCGGGTGCTGGTGGCGGGCCAGGCGGCCGAGCCGGAGGCGGCCGGCGCGCGCCAGCGCCTCGAGCAGGCGCTGGGGGCGCTGGAGGCCGTGCGGGGGGCCGCCGGGATCGTGCGCCGCTACCAGGACGCGCCCACGCCGCTCGTGCGCGACCGCGTGCGGGGCTGGCGCACCGGGCGCGCCGAGCGCGTCTGGGAGGGCGACTTCGACCTGTTCGGACCCGACGCGGGTTGACGGGGGCTGCGGCCCGAAGCGGGCGCGGGCGCCCTGCGGGGCGGCGAGCGGAGGAATGTGTGCGGGCCAGCCCGCGGGGTTTGCAAGAATGCGCCCGGGCATGTACGCGGCGTTCGTCTCCTACCGCCATGTCGATCCGGATCGCGGATGGGCGGACTGGCTGCACGAGGCGCTCGAGCGCCACCGCACGCCTCGGGCGCTGGTCGCCGCGGGGATTCCGCGGCGCATCGGCACCGTGTTCCAGGACGAGAAGGAACTCGCCTGCTCGGCGGACCTCGGCGCGAGTCTCGAAGCCGCCCTGGACGCCTCCGCGCACCTGATCGTCATCTGCTCCCCCCGAACCCCGGAGTCCCGCTGGGTCGACGCCGAGATCCGCCGCTTCCAGGCCCTGGGTCGCGGGGATCGGATCCTCGCCATCCTGATCGAAGGCACTCCGGAGACGGCGTTCCCATCCGCGCTGCGGCTGCCCCGGACGGCAGGACCCCCGATCGAGCCGCTCGCCGCGGACGCGCGCCCCCGCCCCGGCCTCTCCCTGCGCGAGCGCCGGCGTACGGTCTTGCTGCGGACGGCGGCCGCGATCCTGGGCTGCGGCTACGACGAGCTGCGCCAGCGCGAGACGGAGCGGGCGCGGGTGCGCCAGCGCGCCGTCCTGTTCGGGCTCGCCCTCCTCACGGCGGTGCTGGGCGGGTTGCTCGCCTGGGCGCTGCACGAGGAGCGGCGGGCGGTTCAGGAAGCCTGGCTGGCCACGCGGGCTCGGGAAGCCGAGCGCCTCGCGCGCCAGGAAGCGGAAGCGAATCTGGGGCGGGCCTATCGGGCGCAGGCCGCGCTCTCGACGGACGCCTTCGACGCAGCCCTTCTCGCCGCCCGCGCCACGGACCTGCTGGACGACGCGGACAGCCGGGGCGCCCTCCTGCGATCCATCGCGTCCCTTCCGGCGCGCTGCCGCTGGACCGTGGACCCGCTCGCCCCGGGCCCCTTGCGGGCCGCATGGTCGCCGGACGGCAAGCGCCTGGCGTTTGCGACGGGCGGCACCGATGCGTTGGTGGTCGACCTGCCGGACGGACGGGTGAGCGAACTCCTTCGGGCGCCCTCTGCGCCGCTGGTGTGGTTGGACTTCGCGCCCGGCCAGGGGCTCCTGCGGGCGGTGGACGCGCTGGGCGTCCTGCACTCGGCCGGGGGCGGCCCGGACCGCGTGCCGGGACCCGTTCGGCTGGACGGGGTGGACGCGGTCCTGGGTGGCGACCACGTGCCGGGCCACGAGGCGTTCGTCCTGTCCGCGGGCTCGGCGCTGTACCGCTGCCAGCCGCGCAAGGATGCGGCTCCGGTGCTCGTGCGCGACGACCTGGGAGGCGGGGGCCCGGTGCAGGTGGTAGTCGATCCGTCGGGGACGTGGGCGCTTTGCGCCTTCGCGGATGCGCCGTGCCGGGCCATCGCCCTCGCCACCGGGCAAGCCGTCGGAATGGAGGCGGACGTGGCGGACGTGGTCGCCGCCAGCGCGGGGTACGCGGCGGGCACCTGGATCGTCGGAACGCAGGACGGGTCGGTGTACGAACTCCGCGTCCGAGGCACGCGGCTGGAGCGGCATCCGTTCCCCCCGTTCCACGCCCAGGCGGTGCTAGCCGTCCGGGTCACCGCCGACCGATCGGGACTCGTCAGCCTCGATGCCGCGGGTCGGCTCGCGGTTTGGTCACCTGCCGGAGCGCTGGTCCGATCGCGGCGGGTCGGGGGCGGATCCGCGCTGCTCGTGGGCGCGAGCCTGTCGCCTCGTCTGGACTGGATCGTGGCGCAGGAGCAGGACGGGACCCTGTTGCTCGTCCCGTGGGACGAGACGGCCCCGACCCGTCGGATCGATGCACCCGCCCATCCGCACCGGCAGGGCTACGCTCTCGTCGTGGACCCGGCCGAGAAGTGGGTGGTCACGTGTCCCCAGGACGCGCGCCTCCAGGCATACGCGGCCCACGACGGATCGCCGGGAGGGACGTCCACGCTCGGTCCCGACATGGTCTATGACGCGTGCCTTGGCCCTGATGCAGGCGAGATCCTCGTCGCGGGAACCGACGCCAGCCTGCGCCGAGCAACGGCACCCGCCGGGCCCCTCCTGGACGAGTGGACCCTGGGGCCGGGCGGACCGGTCCGGGACCTCGCCCGGCGAGGGGGCACAGGTGAGTTCCTGGTCGTGCGAGACGCGGGAAGGGTGCAGTGGGTCGACGGCGGGGCGCGGAGGGTCCTGGCGGAGGCCGTGTTGGAGGGAGAACGCCCCCTGTGCGCCGCCAGCGACGCCGAGGGGCGGCAGGTCGCGGTGGGCACGGAGTCGGGGGCCGTGTGGCTGTTCGAGGTCGGCGGGGACGAGACGGCCACCCCCGCCCTTCGGCGCCTCCACCGCGCGTCCCTGCCTACGGCCATGGCGGTGCACGCCTTGCGCCACGATCCCCGGCGTGACGAGTGGCTGGTTTTCTCGGACGCCCCCGAGATCCAACGCCTCGCCGCGGGGGAAGGGACCTGGCGTCCCTCCCTGCCCCTGCGGGTTCCGGGGGCCGGGGCCATCGCGGTCGACGAGGCCCGCAACCACCTGGCCATTGCGGGGAGGGACGGTCGGGTGGAGTTGCTGGCGCTCGACACCTTGAGGCCGCGGGGCCTGTTCCAGGCGCATCGCCGGGAGATCCGCCATCTCGCGTTCGGTCCGCAGTCCGGGGACCTCTACACGGTGGGCCTGCATGGGTCTCTGCGTCGCTGGCACCTCTTTCCTACGGCTCCGTCGGTTCCGCCGGCCCCGCGGGGCGTGGTGCTCCAGACCTGCCTGGCGTGCACGCCCGAAGGCGACGCGGTGTTGACCAGCGGGCTCCCCGCCGGACTCCTGCGGCGCGCGCTCCCGGATGGCGCGGCGGAACATCATGCCGGGCGGGGCGGGGGCATGGTGCTCTCCCTCGCGATCTCCCCGGACGGTTCGGAAGTGGCCACCACCGGCGTGGACGGATCCATCGAGACCTGGTCCCTTCCGGACCTCCAATCCCGGCGCACGTATCAGGTGCCCGGAGGGCCGAAGGCGACGGCGATCTACAGCCCGGACGGGCGCCGGCTCGCCGTGGGCGGCCTGGATGGACACCTGCGCGTCGTCGAGGTGGACGACGGACGGGTCGTGCACGAGGAGCGCCTGCACGCGTCCATCCTGACCCGGCTCGCCTTTCACCCGAGCGGCCGCATGCTCGCCACCGCCGGCCGCGACCGCAGCGTGTCCGTGCTGGCGGCTGACACCTGGGAGCGCATCACGAAGTTGGACAGCCACGGGTCGGGGGTCATCGGGCTCGCGTTCTCTCCGGATGGCGCGCGCCTGGCGGCGGGGCTGGAGAACGGGTCCGTCTGGCTGTGGGACGTGGGCACCTGGCGGCGCCACGGCGTGCTGACGGGTCATGGCCACGCCGTCACCTTCGTCCTCTTCCACCCGGGGGGCCGCTTCCTGGTCAGCGCGTCCCTGGACAGGTCCGTCCGGGTGTGGGACGCGCAAGGCGGGGACGCCTTGGCCCGCGTTGAGTTGGATGCCAATGGCGTCGGGCCATTGGCATGGGATCCAGCGGAAGAAACCCTCCTGGCAGGCTCGCTGCGGGGCGGGGGCCTGCATGGCGTGGGTCTCGAACCCCTCGGGTGGGCGCCGGGCACGTGCCTGGCGCAGGTCGAGCGCCTGCTCGGGTTCCGCCTCCTGGGTCAGCGCGCCGTCCCCGCGTCGGGCCTGGGGTTCCGCTGACGGATCCGGGGCAGGAGTCTCACGCCACCTCCGAGCGGCGCGTCGAATGATGCACCGGAGCCAGGCTCCGTACGGTCAATCGGGGAGGCCCCAGAGGACCCAGGCGGCCCAGTAGTAGGGGTGCCGCCAGCGGGGCTGGGCGCGCACGTGGGCCTGGGCGCGGTGCAGGGCGACGACGGCGCTCACGCCCTTGCCGTCGCTGCGGTTCCATTGCACGTAGAACTCCTCCATCAGCGCGCGCGTGGCCTCGTCGTCGACCTTCCAGAGGCTGGCCAGGACGCGGGGCGCGCCCGCGTGCATGAAGGCCCGGGACAGGCCCAGGATGCCCTCGGCGCTGTAGATCGCCCCCCGGCCCGTCTCGCAGGCCGAGAGCACGGCGAGGTCGGCCGAGACCTCCAGGCGCAGCAGGTCGAGCACCGTGAGGAAGCCGTCGTTCTCGTGGTCGGGCGTGAGCGCCAGCGACGACTGCCACGGGCGCTCGGCGTCCAGCAGGCCGTGGCAGGCCAGGTGCACCGCGCGCCAGCGCGTGGGGATGCGCAGGGTCGCCCGAAGGCGCGCCTCGCTCGCCTCGTCGCCCAGCAGCAGCACGTCGCCCACGGCGATCGCCTCGGCCCGCGTCCCCGGGAGCGGGGTGAGCCCGCTCACGCCGCGTGCCGGCTTGCCCTCGGCCGTGGGCCCGGGGGCGTACTGGGGGTCGCCCAGCGCGAGCACCTTGCCCCCGCGCCGCGCGTGCTGGTCGCGCAGCAGGATCCAGGTGGTGGCGGACGGCAGCCACACCAGTTCCAGGTGCGGCAGCAGCGCCGAGAAGGGCGTCACGTGCAACACGCCGTGGGGGGAGATGAACAGCCGCTCGACCTCCGGCGGCAGGCCCAGCGGGTCCACGAGCACCTCGGCCAGCCCGCGCGTTGGCGCGGCGGGATCGGCGTCCGGGTCCGTCCAGCCGGACCGTTCCACGGCCTCCTGGAGGCGCCGGCTCGGCCCCAGGCGCACGATGCGCGCCCAGCGCGGCCCGAGGGCGAGGGCGACGGCCTCCTCCTCGAAGACCCCGTAGAGCACGAAGGCCTCGCGCGGCAGGAGCGCCTGCTGGAGGCGGCGCAACTCGACCGGCTCGGCGTAGACCATGTCGGCCGCGCTGCGCGACAGGAGTTGGATGCGGGAGATC
This sequence comes from Planctomycetota bacterium, assembly GCA_026647295.1. Lineage (GTDB taxonomy): Bacteria > Planctomycetota > PLA2 > PLA2 > JAEUHO01 > JAPKHB01. Next base: position 12,829 of record JAPKHB010000027.1, read on the forward strand.
GTCTCCTGCAAGTCGCGCCGGGCCGCCTCCAGTTCCTCGCGGCGCGCGCGCAGTTCGCGGCGGTCGCCCCGGGTGCGGGCATCCTGCAGGCGACGCTGCGCGCGGGCCTCGGCCGCCCGCGCGGCCTCCTCGGCCGCCTGCAGCTTGGGCGGCACCACGGAGTCGCGCACCGTGCCGCGGCTGCCCAACGCGTCGAGCAGCGTGCCCGCGCGGCCCATCTCGAGCACGAAGAGCAACTCCGCGGGGTCCTCCAACGCGAGCGCGGCCCGCGCCGCCAACTCGAAGAGCCGCGCGAAGTACTCGCGGGTGCTGATGCCGTCGGCCACGGAGAGCCCGTGGGCCACGCTGCGCAGGTCGCGCGCGGCGTCGCGCACGTACCCGAGGGCCCGGGCGGCCTCGCCGCGCGCGAGGTGGATGCGCGCGAGCGTCTGGCGCGCGAGCAGCGCCGAGCCCACGTCGCCCAGGGTCGTGCTCTCGGCGAGCGCGGCCTCGGCCGAGGCCCGCGCCGCCTCCGGGTCGCCCGCGGCGAGTTGCGCCCGCGACAGGCGCGCGAGGACCACCACGACGCTCGTGCGGAACTCGAGGCGCTCGAGGCCCGCGCGCGCCTCGGCGTAGGCCGCGACGGCCTCAGGCGCCGCGCCGGCGGCCAGGTGCACGTCGCCCAGGTAGACGCGGCTCCAGGCCTCCCCCACGCGGTCCCCGATCGCCGTCTGCAGCGCGATCGCCTGCCCGTAGCCCGCGACGGCCTCGGCGTGGCGGCCCGCGTCGGCGTCCAGTTGGGCCAGCGCCGCCAGCGCCTGGGCCCGGCCGAAGTCGTCGCCGAGGCGCTCGGAGAGCCGCAGCGCCTCCTCGTACCGGCGGCGGGCCCGGGCGGCGTCGCCGAGCCGGCGGTAGAGCTTGCCCAGGCTGAAGCACACGCCCTGCTGCACCGGCCCCTGGTCGTCCGGGGCCTCCCCCTCGAGGGCGAAGCGCTGCTCGCGCTCCTCGTTGGCCTGCATGCTGTGCTGGCAGCGGGCGATGGCGTCGGTGAAGTCGCCCCACTGCTCGCAGGCCATCGAGCGGCTGCCGATGGCGAGCTGCGGCCGCGCCGTCTCGACGCTGGCCTCCAGCAGCGCGAGCGCCTCGCGGTAGGCGTGCTCGGCGCCGCGGGCGTCGCCGCGGCGGTCGTGCACGACGCCCAGGTTCACCAGCGAGCGCGCGATGCCCGCCGTGTCCTGCAGGGCCCGGCACAGGTCCAGCGCCTCGGTGTGGCACGCGAGCGCCGCCGCGAACTCTCCGAGGTTGGCCCGCGCGAGCCCCAGGTTCTCCCAGGTCGCGATCAGGTCGGGCGTCGTGCCCCGGCCGCGCTCGACCTCGAGCCGCTCCTGCCACAGGTCCGCGGCGCGCCCGTGCTGGGCGCGGCGAAAGGCCTGGAGCGCCGCCTCGTGGAGCGCCAGCGAGCGCCCCCGGGCCCACCCCAGTTCGCCCGCGATCTGCGCGGCGCGCTCGAAGGAGCGGATCGCGCGCTCGGCCTCGCCCAGCGCGCGGAGTTGCTCGCCGCGGGCGAAGGAGCAGCGGGCGCCCAGGACGTCGTGCACGCCGCCGTGGGCGACGTCCAGGCGCGCGAGCGCGGCTGCGGCCTCCCCCTGGGCCGCCAGCGCCTGCGCCTCCCGGAACGCCGCCCGGCGCGCCGGCGCCTCGCGCGCGTCCCCGCCCCCCGCGAGCCAGGCCGCGAGGCCCACGCCGTCGCCCTTGGACTCGTGCGCCGCGCGCGCAAAGCGCCGCGCCGCCGCGGGCCCGGCGCGGGCGAGCAACTCGTCGGCGAGAAGCCAGGGGTCGGGGTCCGGGCCCAGCGCGAGCGCGATCAGGGCGCCATCGTCGTCCTCGGATTCGGCCATCAGTTCCAGGGCCCGCCGCACCGCCGCGTCCAGTTCGTCGGCCGCCGCGGCGCCGGGCGTCGCGGCGGTGCCCACGGGCTCGTCGGCCCGGGCGCCGGACGCCAGCAGGGAGCCGAGCAGGAGGAGCGCCAGCAGGCGGAGCGGCATCCGCGGCAGGATACCGGGGAGGCGGGCGGCCCAGGGACGCGGTTTGGCCCCCGAAGCCGGGATGCTCGGGGGGACGCCCATCAGTACCGGCCGCCAGGACCCGCGGTCAGGCGGGGGGTGGGGAACGATCCACGATCGTGCGCAGGAAGGCGCGGGTGTCCGGGTCGGGCGCCTCGCGCTCGCGGGGCGGCCGGAAGGACCGGGCCTCGAGGTCGCGCAGCACCTCCAGCAGGCGGGGCGCCTCACGCGCGTCCAGGCCGCGCGCCCGCAGCGCGGACTCCGTGTCGGGCGCCCCGGGATCCCGGTGGGTCCACTCCCGGATCCAGGCCTGGAGCAAGGGGGCGAGGTCGGCGTCCGGGCGGGCCAGCGCCGCGCGCAGGCGCTCGCGCGCCGGGGTCGGCCGGGCCGCGTGGGCCCGCGCCGCCCGCCGCGCAGCCCGCCGCCGGCCCCGGCGCACGCCCCAGCCCAGCAAGAGCAGCACGAGCACGCCGAGCGCGAGCCACACGGCCGGCGCGGGTCCCTCGCCGCGGTCCCCGCGTTCGCGGCCGGCCCCGGCCTCGGGGGCGGGTCCGCCGGGCGGGGCGCCGACACCCTCCCCGCGCGGCCCGGGCGGGCGTAGGTCCAGCGGCGCGCTGGCCACCTCCCTCCAGGCCCCCGCGCCCCGCGGGTCGAAGACCCACACGGCGAGCGCCTCCAGGCGCGCGTCCGCTGCGGCGCGCGGCGCCACCTCGTAGAGCCAGGCGCGCCCGCGTTCGGCGGGGCGTTCGGCCACGCCGAGGAGGTCAAAGCCGGGGAAGGCGGCGGCCCCGAACGGCTCGAGCGCCGCGAGGTCTCCGTCGCCCTCGGCCGCCACGCGGATGCGCACGCCCTGCGCCGGCTCGCTTGCGCCCGCCTCGAGGCGGGCGTCCAGGCGCAGGGCGCCGACGTAGGCCGAGACGGGCGCGGCGCCCGCCGGCGGCGGGGGCAGCGGCCGGATGCGCAGCACGGGCGCAGCACCCGCCCGCTCGACGTCTTCGCGGTCCAGCGGGACGCGCCCGAAGAGCACGTCCTCGCCAAAGCGCGTGGCGCGCGCGTAGCGCACGCGCGGCGGGGCCAGCGGGTGCCGGCCGGGCGCGCGCAGCGCGTAGCGGCGCGCGAGGCGCAAGGTGACGCGCCCCCCCTCGACCGCGGCCGTGGACGCAGCGGCGCGCACCACGCGCGCGTTGAGCACGAGCGTCGCCCCCCCCGGCGCTCCGCCCGCCCCCGGCGCGACCGCGGCGCCGGGCGCGGGTCCGAGGGCGACGGCGCCCGCCAACCCGTCGAGCCACGGCGCCTCGAGGGCGAGGGCGAGGTCGAGCGGCTGGCGGAAGGTCGGCACCAGCCGGGCGGGGAGGAGCGTGGGGTCGTACTCCACCTCGAGCACGAGGGAAAAGGCCTCTCCGGCCCACGGCTCCGCCGGTTCCACGCGGGCGTGGAGCCAGAGGCCGTCGGCGCCGGGGTCCTCCTCCCCGCCCCGCGCGGCCCCGGGCGCCCCCAGGGCGAGCCACCCCGCAAGGAGCGCCGCCCCGGCGCGTGCGATGGCGGCGGGGGCGCGGCTCACCAGTCCCGCTCCACCGCCGTGGAGCGCTCGGCCCGCCGGCGCTCCCGCAGCGCCTCCCGTTCGCGGGCCTTCTGCGCCAGGATCTCGCGCAGGCGGTCCAGTTCGGCGGGGTCGAGGTCGGGCGTCCCGGCCGCGCGCCCGGGCGCTGCGGGCGGCGGCTCGGGCGGCGGATCGGCGGGCGGGGCGACCTCCGGCGTCCCGGGCCGTGGGCGCGGCACCCGCGGGCGGACGCTGCGCCGCTCGCGCAGCGTCCCGATCCAGCGCAGCGCGCGCTCCACGTTGCGCCACGCCGCCGGGTCGGCGGGCGCGCCGCGCGCCGCGGCCTGGAGCGCCGCCAGCGCGTCCTCGGCGTGGCGCAGCGCCTGCATGTGCTCGGCGGGGTCGCCCGCCCCCGCGCGGGCCGCGCGGGCGTGGGCCGCCGAGCGGCGCAGCGCCACGGCGCCGCGCAGGGTTGCGGCGCGGGCACGCAGCGCGGCGCCGGACTCCGGCCCAACGCGCGCGAGCAGCGCGGCGATGGCCTCGAGTTCCGCGGGCGGCGGCTCGCCGTCCCCGAGGGCGTGCCAGGCGCTCAAGGCGGCGTTGAAGGCGAGCGTCGGCGCCGCGGCGGCGGGCGCCGCCGCGAGCGCGCGCTCAAAGCGCGCGCGGGCCTCGGTCGGGCGCCCGGCGGCGAAGGCCTCGAAGCCGTCGTCGGTGCGGCGGGCGCCGCACGCGCCGAGCAGCAGCGGCCCGAGCAGCAGCGCCGGCCAGGCGCCGCCCCCCCGCAGGAGCCCCACCGCGAGCAGGGCGAAGGCGAGGAGGCCCAGCGCCGTGTCCCCGGCGTCCCCGGCGCCGGCCGGCGTGGCCGGCAGCGCGAGCCCAAGGCGCGCGGGCTCGTCCGCGGGGCCGAACAGGCGCCCGCCGCCCCCGCGGGCGAGGGCGGCGAGCCCGGCGCGGTCGACCCGGGACAGCACCTCGCGCCCGGCGCGGTCGCGCAGGAAGGGGTCGGGGCCCGTCACGGCCGGGATGCGGCTGCCGCGCTCGCTGCCCACCGCGAGCACGTCGACGCGCACGCCGCGGGCGCGGAGCGCCTGCGCCGCGGCGTGGCCACGCCCGGCGTGGTCCTCGCCGTCGGTCACCAGCAGCACCCGCCGGGGCCGGTCGGCCTCGGCCACGAAGGCCGCGCCCGCGCCCTCGAGCGCCGCGCCCAGGTCGGTCCCGCCCAGGCTCACGCTGGCGGGGCCCGCCCGCTCGAGCAGGAGGCCGAAGCCCTCGGCGTCGGAGGTGAGCGGCGCGGCCAGGCGCGCCTCGCCCGCAAACACGACCAGCGCCGCGCGCAGCCGGGGCTCGGTGGCGAGCGCGGCCCGGATCCACGCGCGCGCGCGCCCGAGCCGCGACGGGGACTCGTCGGTGGCGAGCATCGAGCGCGAGACGTCCAGGCACACGACGAGGTCGGCCGCGCGTCCGGAGAGGGGGCGGGCCCCGGCCTCGAGCGCCCGCGCGGCGAGCGCCGCCAGCAGCCCCACCGCCGCCGCGAAGGCGCCGGCGCAAAGCGCCCGGCCCAGGCGCCGGGCGGCGCCGCGGGCGGGGCTCGGCGGGCGCGCGAACAGCCGCGCGCGGCGCGCGCGCGCCCGGCGGGCGCAGAACGCCTGGCCCAGCACCAGGCCCAGCGCCCCGAGCGCCCAGGCCACCGCGCCGCTCACGGCAGCACCCGCAGCAGGCCCTGCGAGAGGCCCCACCCCAGGAGGAGCAGGCCCAGGCTCGCCAGCAGCACGGGCCCCTGGCGCTCGCGCACCTCCCGGCGCGGCGCGAGCAGCGCCGCGCGCTCGAGCCGGTCCACCCGCGCGTACACGGCGTCCAGCGCGGCCTCGTCGCGCACGCGGTGGAACGCGCCGCCGGCGCGCGCCGCGACCTGGGCGAGCGTCGGCCCGAGGGGGGCGGCGGCGTCGCCCCCGGGCGCCGGGTCCTCGGCGCCGACCGCGATCGCGAGCACGCGCACGCCGAGCCGCGCGCACAGTTGCGCGGCGTGCAGCGGATGCACCTCGCCCGCCCGCGCCTCCGGGGCCGCGGTCTCGCGCCCGTCGCTCAAGAGGATCAGGACGCGCGGGCGGCCGGCGTTGGCGCCGAGCAGCAGCGCGCCCTGGGCGAGCGCGGCCCCGAGCGCCGTCGCGTCCTCCGCGTCGTCCACCGGCACCGGCTCCAGGCCGGCGAGCGTGCGCACGACCGCGCCGTGGTCGAGCGTGAGGGGGCAGAGCAGGTCGGCAAAGCGCGCGAAGCCCAGCACGCCGATGCGATCGTCGCGCCGGCCGGTCACGAAGCGCACCGCCGCCTCCTGCGCGGCCTCCAGGCGGGTGCTCGCGCCGCCCAGATCCGCCGCGCGCATCGAGGAGGAGCGGTCCAGCGCGAGCAGGATGTCGATGCCGGGGCGCGGCTCGGGCACCACCACGCGCTCGACCGGCCGGGCCAACGCGAGCACGAGCGCGGCCAGGCCGAGCGCGCCGAGGCCTTCGCCCAGGCGCCAGGCGCGGGCCCGCGGCGCCCGGGGCGCCCGCGGCGCGGGGGCCGCCTCCCCCGGCAGCGGGCGGCCCAGCAGCAGCGGCGCGGTGCCCAGCGCCACGGCGGGGGGCCGCCGCCGAAGGCGCCAGGCGCAAAGCGCCAGCACCCCCCCGAGCAGCCACAGGGCCTCGGGGCGGGCGAGTTCGATCCCGTCCCAGAGCCTCACGGCCCCCCCTCGCCTACCGCCGCCATCCGGCGTGCGGCGCGCTCGAGCACGCGGGCGACCCCGCCCGCGCCCGCCGGCGCCGCGGCGAACTTGACCGCGTCCGCGGCCGCGAGCAGCGCCCGGAGGTCCGCGGCGAGGTCCGGCGGCGCCCGGTCGGACGCCGCGGCGAGCGCGCGCCCCGTCTCGCCGGTGGTCAGGCGCGGCGCGGGCACGCCCAGCCGGCGCTCGATCCAGCGCCGGGCGACGTCGGCGCCCAGGACCAGCACCTCGGCCGCCGCCGCGGGTTCGGCCGCCAGGCGCGCACCCAGCGCGGCCAGGCGCGCGGGCGCGTCTTCGGCGTTGGCCGGCGCCGCGGGCGAAGGGGTCGGCGCCGACCCGGCGGCGCGGCGCCGGGCCATGCCAAGGCCCAGCGCCCCGGCCGCGAGCAGGCCGGCCGCCAGCAGCAGCCACCGGGCGCCGCCGCCCCCCGCGTCGGGCAGCGCTTCGGGCGCGGCGGCGACCTCGAGGGCGAGGGGCGCCTCGACGTCGGCGGCCGCCACCTCGGCCGGCGCGAGCGCGGAGCGCACCTGCAACCACAGCGGCGCGGCGCGCGCGAGCGCCGGCGTGCCGGGCGCCGCGCCGGCGGCGCGCAGCGGGGGCACCGGCACGCGCAGCCGCCCGAGCGCGAAGGCCTGCGCCCGAAACCGGGTGCGCTCCACCACGCGGCCGGCCTCGACCCGCACCGCCTGGTCCTGGCGCACCAGCGCGATCGGCGCCCACGCCGCCTCGTCCACGGGTTCGACGGCAAGGCCCTCCGGCCAGGTGCGCTCGAGCACGAGTTCGAAGGGTTCGCCGGGGGCCACCTCCTCGCGGTCCAGGCTGACGCGCACGCCCGGGGCGGGCTCCGGCTCCCGGGCGCCGGCGGCGGAGGCCCACAGCGCCAGCACGAGCCCGCCCAGCGCGACGGCGCGGCTCACCGCTTGGTCCCCCGCGCCTCGCGCATGCGGAAGAAGTCGAGGATCGGTCCGACCACCGCGTCGCGGCCGGCGGCGCGCGGCACGGGCACGTCCAACCGGTCGACGCGCGCGCGGCCCAGCGCCCGCTCGACGCCCTCGGACCAGGCCCGCACCCGCGCCGCGTAGGCGGCGCGCACGCGGGCGTTGGAGAGGTCCACCACGCGCCGCACGCCCGTCTCGGGGTCGCCCACCCGCACCAGGCCGACCCGGGGCAGGTCGCGCTCGGCGGGCAGGAGGCGCACGGCGACCACCTCGTGGCGCCGCGCCGCCCGCGCGAGCGCGGACTCCCAGCCCGCGTCCAGGAAGTCGGAGAGCACGAAGAGGATCGCGTGGCGCCGAAGCGCCCGCGTCGCAAAGCGCAGCGCCGCGCCCAGGTCGGCCGCCC
>JAPKHB010000270.1 GCA_026647295.1 Planctomycetota bacterium
CGATCTCTTCCGTGGAAGGGCCGGCTGCGCCGGCTGCCACCACCTGGCGGGGGCCCGGCCCTCGTTCACCGACTACGCCTATCACAACACGGGCGTGTCCTGGGCCGCCCTGCGCCCGGAGGAGCGCGGGCGGGCCGGCGTGCCCCACAGCCGCCGCGGCGGACGCGACGGGCTCGAGTTCGCGCCCGCGCTCGAAGAGGGCCGTGCCGCGGTGAGCACGCGCGCGGCCGACCTGCGCGCCTTCAAGACGCCCACGCTGCGCGACGTGGCGCTGCGCCCGCCCTACATGCACGACGGCAGCCTCAACACGCTCGAAGCGGTCGTGCGCTACTACGCCCACGGCGGAGGCGGCGATCCGCTCCAGTCGGCCCGGGTCCGGCGTCTGGACCTTTCGGACGCCGACGTCGCCGACCTGGTCGCCTTCCTCGGCGCCCTCACCGGAGCCGAACGCCCCGGCCTGCCCGCCCGCCCGCTGGCGGCGCGGGCCCTTGAAACGGCGTTGCGCTTCGTGGACGCCGACGGCCGGCCGCTGGCGGGGCTGCGCGTGGGCCTCTGGCCCGCCTCCGACCCCGTGTCGCGTCACGCCGACTCGGCCGTGCGCGAGGAGGTCCACCACACCGACGCCGACGGCTGGATCCGCTTCGCCCCGCCCGCGCGCATCCACACCCGCCTCGCCCTCCCCGGAGGGCTCGAACCCGTGGGCGGGGCGCTGATCCCCGACACCTGCCGCAAGGCGCGGATCGTGCTCCCCGTGCGCGGACGGGTCTCGCTGGCCCTCGTGCTCCCGGCCGGACGAAAGCCGCCGGCGCACCTGGACGCCCGGCACACCGAGGCCTTCGTGCTCCCGGGGCACCCGGTGCCGCGCACGCGCCTTGAGCGCACGCACTGGCTGGACGCCGGGGGCGTGCGGGTGGCCCGCTTCGAGGGTTGGCGGCGCGCCGACGTGCCGCCGCACGCCGTCGTCCGCATCCCCGGCGCCCGCCGGCCGCCGATTCCGGTCGTGCTCGACCCGCGCGCGGCCCCGGCCATCGACCTCACGCGGGGCCGCTGACGGGCCCGCTCGAATGATGCACCGGAGCCTGGCTCCGTACGGTCAATCGACTAGACGACCACCGTGAACGTGGCGCGGCGCTGCTGGCGCGCGTAGGCACCGGTGATGTCCATCATGCCGCTGGGCGGGCCCTTGCCGTGGCGCGCGAGCCAGGCCTGCCCGCGGTCGAAGAAGGCCTCGAACTCCGCGTCGCCCATCTCGCGCGCGAAGTGGGCCTGGCGCGGGAGCGGCACGATCCGGCACAGCGGTTCGCCGCGCGGCAGCACGATGCGCTCCTCCCGCGGATCGAGCTCGAGGACGCAGTGCCAGGCGTAGGACGCGGGGTACCAGTCCGTCTCCACGAGCGCCGGGAGCACCCGGAAGGGGCGCCACGGGTGGGGGATGTCGGTGAAGAGGAGCATCTCGTTGGGCGGCGTGGCCAGGAACAGGTAGGTCGACACCTTCACCTGGTCGCGCAGCGCGGGCCAGACCTCCGGCGAGATCGGGTGGGGGAGCGCCTGGTCGCGGTCCCAGAACCAGGCGTTCACCTGCGTGAGGGGTTCGGCCGGGCGGCCGTCGGGCGTCTCGTAGATCCAGTCGGCGGTGAGTTCCACGGGGTCCTCGACCTCCCAGCCGCCGTCCGGCGTTCGGCGCAGCACGAGGTCGACGCTGTTCAGGACGTCGTAGCCGTAGGCGTTGGCCGCGCGCACGGGCGGGCACTGCTCGGGCCAGCCGCGGCCGCCGGGGCGGGTCGCGTAGGCCTCGCGCGCCGGCACGGGGGAGAGGACCTCGTCGCAGAAGCGGTGGAAGGTGAGCATGGCGGCGAGCCTACCGCACCGCCGCCCGCCGCCGCCAGCGCGGGCTACAGGGGCGGGACGTCGCGCTGCGTGCGCGCCTCGCGCACGGCGCCGGTGTTCACCGTGGTGGCCGGCTCGATCAGGAGCACCCGGCACTCCTGCGGCGCGACGGGGCAGTGCTCCACCCCGCGCGGGACCAGCAGCATCTCGCCGGGGCCGAGCGTCACCTCCCGGTCGCGAAAGCGCAGGAGCAGCGTCCCCTCCACCACCAGGAAGAGCTCGTCCTCCTCGGCGTGTGCGTGCCAGACGAACTCCCCCTTGAGGCGGGCCAGCCGCACGTCGGTGCCGTTCACGCGCGCGGCCAGGCGGGGGCTCCAGTAGCCCTCCACCTTCTCGAAGGCGTCGGCCAGGCGGATCTTCTGCATCGGACGCCTCCGGCCCGCGGCGGGCCCGCCGGCGCGGGGCCGCCCGGGCGCTCCGTCTCCGAGCATAGCCCGTTCCACCGGCCGGGGGTACCATCGCCCGCCTTTGGCCGGGGATCTTCCCGCGCCCCCCGGAGCCGCCCGTGGCCGAGACCGCCCCCCCCGCCGCGACCTACGACCCGCGGGTCGCCGAGCCCCGGTGGCAGGCGCGCTGGGAGGCCGAAGGGCTGTACCGCGCCGAGCGCGACCCCGCCCGCCCCAAGCACTACGCCCTCACGATGCTGCCCTATCCCTCGGGCGACCTGCACATGGGGCATTGGTACGCCATGGCCCCGTCCGATGCCCGGGCCCGCTGGATGCGCATGCGGGGCCACAACGTGCTCTTCCCCATGGGCTTCGACGCCTTCGGCCTGCCCGCGGAGAACGCGGCGATCAAGCACGGCGTGCCGCCCAAGGAGTGGACCTACCGCAACATCGAGCGCATGCGCGGCCAGCTCCGGCGCATGGGCATGATGGTCGACTGGCGCCGGGAGGCCATCTCCGCGGACCCGGAGTACTACCGCTGGACCCAGTGGTTCTTCCTGCGTCTCTTCGACGGCGGCCTGGCCTACCGCAAGCGCTCCCCCGTGGACTGGTGCCCCGGCTGCAACACGACGCTCGCGCGCGAACAGGTGGTGGGCGAGGCGCGGGTGTGCGAACGCTGCGAGACGCCCGTCACCAAGCGCGACCTGGCCCAGTGGTTCCTGCGCACGACCCGCTACGCCGACGAGCTGCTGCGCCACGAGGGCATCGACTGGCCCGAGCGGGTCCGCACGCTCCAGGAGCGCTGGATCGGCCGCTCCGAGGGCGCGCGCGTCGAGTTCGAGACCGAGGCCGGCGAGCCGCTGGAGGTGTTCACCACCCGGCCCGACACGCTCTGGGGCGTCACCTTCATGGTGCTGGCGCCCGAGCACCCGCTGGTCGAGCGCCTCACGACGCCGGCGCACGCCGACGCCGTGCGGGCCTACGCCGAGCAGGCCGCCCGGCAGTCCGACGTCCAGCGCGAGGCGGCCGGGCGCGAGAAGACCGGGGTGTGGACGGGCGGCTTCGCGGTCAACCCGGTCAACGGCGAGCGCATCCCGGTCTGGGTCGCCGACTACGTCCTGATGAGTTACGGGACCGGGGCCATCATGGCCGTGCCGGCGCACGACCAGCGCGACTTCGAGTTCGCCCGGGCCTTCGGCCTGCCCATCCGGCCGGTCATCGTCCCGGAGGGCGAGCCGCCGCCCGCGCCCGAGGCGCTCGAGGCCGCCGTGGAGGCCCGCGGCCGCATGGTGGACTCCGGGCCGCTGACGGGCACGCCCGCGGAGGCGGCCGTGGAGCGGGCCATCGCCTTCGTGGAGGAGCGGGGCGCCGGCCGGCGCGCCGTCACCTGGCGCCTGCGGGATTGGCTGATCTCCCGCCAGCGCTACTGGGGCGCTCCGATCCCCATCGTGCACTGCCCCTCGTGCGGCCCGGTCGGGGTCCCCGTGGCCGAACTGCCGGTGCGCCTGCCCGAGGAGGTCGAGTGGCGCCCGACCGGCGAGAGCCCGTTGAAGCTGCACCCCACCTGGCGCCATCGTCCCTGCCCGGCCTGCGGGGAGGACGCCGAGCGCGAGACCGACACCATGGACACCTTCCTGTGCTCGTCCTGGTACCACCTGCGCTACCTCTCGCCGCGCGCGGCCGACGCGCCGTTCGACCCGGCCGAGTACGACTACTGGATGCCGGTGGACACCTACACCGGCGGCATCGAGCACGCCACGATGCACCTGATCTACACGCGCTTCTTCCACAAGGCGTGCCGGGACCTGGGCATCGTGCGGGGCGACGAGCCGATGCGCCAACTGCGCAACCAGGGGATCATCCTCGGCGAGGACTCCGAGAAGATGTCCAAGAGCCGCGGCAACGTCGTGGCCCCCGACGCCCTGGTCGACCGCTACGGCACCGACGTCGTGCGCGCCTACCTGATGTTCTTCGCGCGTTGGGAACAGGGCGGTCCCTGGAGTTCCCAGGGGATCCAGGGCACCTGGCGCTGGCTGCAGCGCGTCTACCAACTGTTCGGGGCGGGCCCCGACGGCGGCCCGGGGGCGCCGCCGGACGCCGAGGCCGTGGCCGGGCTGCGCCGGCGCGTCCACCAGGCGCTCGCCCGGGTGACGGCGGACTTCGACGCGTTCCAGTTCAACACCATCATCTCGACCCTGATGGAACTGCTCAACGACCTGGTCAAGGCGCGCGACGGCGGCCTGGGGGGCACGCCGGCCTGGGACGAGGCGCTGGGCATCTACCTGCGCATGCTGGCTCCCGTGGCGCCCCACCTGGCCGAGGAGCTGTGGCGCGGCCCGGGCACGCCGCCGGGCCGCCGGAGCATCCACGAGGAGGCCTGGCCCGAGGTGGACCGCGCCGCCGCCGCGGAGGCGCAACTCGTGCTCGCCGTCCAGGTCAACGGCAAGGTGCGCGACCACATCACCGTGGCGGTCGGCACGCCCGAGGCGGAGATCCGGGCGCTGGCCCTGGCCAGCGCGGGCGCGCGGCGAAGCCTGGAGGGCCGGACGCCGCGCAAGGTGATCGTGGTCCCGGGCCGGCTGGTCAACATCGTGGCGTAGCCCTTCGGGCCCGCCGCTGGACTCCATGCCCCGCCCCACCCGCCGCGCTCCGCACCACTCGCGCCTGCTCAAGGTGCCGCGCGCCGCGCAGGCCGACGCGGTGAGCTGCGGCCCGGTGTGTCTGTGGATGGTGCTCCAGTCCTACGGCGACGAGCGTTCCTTCGAGGCCGTGGACGCACAGGTCCGCCGCAACCCCGACGGGGGCACCCTGGGCGTGCACCTGGGGGTGGCCGCGCTCGCCCTGGGCTACCGGGCGCGGATCTACTCCTACAACCCGCGCGTCTTCGACCCGACCTGGCGGCGGCTGGCGCGGCCGGCGCTCCGGCGCAAGGTGCTGGCGGCCGCGCGCCACACCCGGCGGCCCCGCCTCAACGCGACGCTCCTGGCCTACGCGGAGTTCCTGGGGCGGGGCGGCTCGGTGCGCTTCCCCGAACTGGCGACCGACCTCCTGGCCGACCTGATCGACGCCGGGCGGCCGCTGATCACCGGGCTCAGTTCGACGCACCTCTACCGCGAGGTGCGCCAGATCCCCGAGACCAACGCGGACGACGACCTCAAGGGCGAGCCGGTCGGGCACTTCGTGGTCCTGGGCGGCTACAGCGCC
>JAPKHB010000271.1 GCA_026647295.1 Planctomycetota bacterium
GACGCGCCACACGGCGCGCTGGAACTCCGCCCTTGGAGCCCGACGCGCCCTGCATCCCGGCGTAGAATCGGGCGTCAGCCCCCGGAAGGGGGGCTGCCAGGGGTCCGCATGTTCGAACCTCGTGTTGCGGTCCAAGCGCCGACCGTGTGCGAACCGGGCGGGAGTCGACCCGGGCCGGCGGCGTGTGCCCTGCCGCCGAGGGCCGGCCGCGCCGCGGGCCCACGGTGGCTTGCCCTGATCGTGGCGAGCCTTTGCGCCGCGTGCGGCGAAGCCAAGCCCCCGCCGGAGCCGGGTGCCACCCTGGACGGGTCCGCGCGCCTGCGGCCGGGACGGGAGCGGGAAGACCCCGGCTGGGCGGCGGTGGCGCCCTGGGCCCGTCCGCTGGTTTCCTCGGCGCAGGTCGAGGAGGCCGGGCGCTGGGGCGTTCCCGTCGCCTTTGAGACCCGCATCGCGGGGCTGGGGGCGGAGCCGCAGATCCGTTTCGTGCTGGTCCCCGCGGGGCGGTTCCGGGTGGGGAGTTCACAGGCGGAGGAGGGGCGCGAGCCCGACGAGGCCGTCTACGAGGCGACCCTCGCACGGCCGTACTACGTCTCGATCCACGAGGTGACGCTCGCGCAGTACCACGCCATGGATCCGCGCCACGATCCCGGCGCCTACCGGGGGCAGCCGGTCGCAGGCGCCCGCCATCCCGTGGTCGGGGTGACGCCCGCGTGCGCCCGCGCGTTCGCCCGGTGGCTGTCGGAACACGACGGCCTCGGTCACACCTACCGGCTTCCGACCGAAGAGGAGTGGGAACGCGCCGCGCGCGGGGGGACGGAGTGGCCGCGCCGGTTCTGGTGGGGGGACTCGGAGGCGGAGGCCGGCCGCTACGCCAACCTCGCCGACCGCAGCGCGCGGAAGGCGTATCCGCTGTGGTGGACCTTCGAGACGACGGACGGACACGTACTGACCGCGCCGGTCGGGTCCTACGAGCCCAACGGCTACGGCCTGTACGACGTGCTGGGCAACGCGTGGGAACTGTGCGAGCGGTCCGATGGCCCGACGGGCCAGCGCCGGAGGGGCCCGGGCCGGCGGCCCGGCGCCTTCCTCCGGGGCGGCGCGTTCGACACGCCACCCACGCTCGCGCGGCTCTCCTACCGCTCCCCCTACGACCCGTCCTACACCCGGATCAACGTCGGCTTCCGGTTGCTCTCGCCCCTTGACTGACGCTGGCGCCGGCCCCCCCCGGGCGCGGCGCGATGCCTTTGCGGCCGATCAGGCGCCGTCGAGCAGGGCGCGCAGGCGGGGGAAGAGGACGGTCGGGAGCACGGGCTTTTCGAAGAAGACCGAGCCCGGGGGGATGTCGCCCTGGCGGACGGCCGCCTCGTCGGTGTAGCCCGACATGTAGGCCACCTTGAGCTCCGGACGCTCCGCCTGGAGGCGGCGCGCGAGCGTCGAACCCGAGTCGTCGGGCAGCACGAGGTCCGTGAGCAGGAGGTGGATCGGGCCCGGGGTCGTGCGGCTTAGGTCGAGGGCCTCGGCGACGCTGGCGGCGGTGAGGGTGCGGTAGCCGGCCCGCCCGAGCACGACGCCCAGGAACTCCCGGACGGGCTCGGCGTCCTCCACCACCAGCACGGTGTGGTCGCGTTCGCTGCGTGGCGCCGCGGTGGGGGGGTGCGCCCGCGCGGCGGGCGGCCCCCAGGCCGTGCCCTCGTCCGCCCGCGCGACGGGCAGGAGGATCTCGAACGTCGAGCCCCGGCCAACCTCGCTGTGCACGCGCACGCTGCCGCCGTGCTGGCGCACGATGCCGTACACGGTCGAGAGGCCAAGCCCGGTGCCCCGCCCCGGACCCTTGGTCGTGAAGTAGGGCTCGAAGATGCGCCGGCGCGTGGCCTCGTCCATGCCGGTGCCGGTGTCGGTGACCGCGATGGCGACGTGGTCGCCCGGCTGCGCCTCGGGGTAGGCGGCGGCCTGCTCCGCGTCCAACGTCTCTGCGCCGACGTGCACCGTGAGCCGGCCGCCCTGCGGCATCGCATCCCGGGCGTTCATCGCCAGGTTCATCACGACCTGGTCCACGTGGCCGCGGTGGATCCAGACCGCGGGCAGGCCCCGGGCGAGGCGCATCTCGATCTCGATGGTCTCGCCCAGCAGGCGCCGCAGCATGGGCTCGGCCTCGGCGATCACGGCGCCCAGGTCGAGGCGCTCGCGGTCGACGGGTTGGCGGCGGCTGAAGAGGAGGAGTTGGCGCGTCAGCGCGGCGCCGCGTCGTCCGGCGGCGGCGATCTGCTGGAGTGTCGGGCGCAGTTCCTCGGGGGGGATCACGCCCGAAAGCAGGAGGTCGGCGCTCCCCGTCACGATCGTCAGGAGGTTGTTGAAGTCGTGCGCGATCCCGCCGGCGAGCCGGCCGACGGCCTCCATCTTCTGGGCGTGATGGAGGAGTTCCATCATCTCGTGCTCCTGCGAACGGTCGTGGAGCACCAGCACGCAGCCCAGGGCCTGGCCGCCCGCGTCCCGAAGCGCCGCCCCGCTCACCCCGACCGGGACCGTGCGGCCCGTGGGCGTGACGAGGCAGGCGTCCTCCGGCGCCGTCCACGGCTGCGTGCTGCGGAGGAGGATCGGGATGGGGGGGTCGAGGGGGGCGTCGCTGCGGCGGCGGACGAAGCGGGCGAACTCGTTGAGCCGCCGCCCGCGGGCCTCCTCGGCGCGGCAGCCCAGCAGGCGCTCGGCCGCCGGGTTGACGCGCTCGATGCGCCCGGTCCCGTCGGTCGTCACGACGGCCTCCGTCAGGCACGCCAGCGTGAGCGAGAGGCGGTCGCGGCTCTGCGCGAGTTCGTCCCGGATGCGCACCTGCTCGGTGACGTCCACCGAGAGCACGAGCAGCCCGCGCGGCACCGGACGCAGGCGCAGGTCGAACCAGGCCTTGGTCCCGTCCGGGTAGGTGAACTCGTTGAGGAACTGGTCGGGGACGCGCGCCTCCAGCGCCCGGCGCATGCGCTCAAAGAGCGGGGTGCCGACGACGTCGGGGTACACGTCCTGGATGCGCCGGCCCAGCAGGGCCTCGCGCTCGCGGCGGCCGTGGCCGGCGGCGGTGTTGTTGAGGTAGAGGTAACGCCACTCGCGGTCGAGGATCTGGATGCCCTCGAAGATGTCGTCCAGCGAGTCCCGCAGGCTCGTCAGGCGCCCGGACCCGCGCAGCAGGTCCTCGAGCTCCGCCACCCGGTCCTTGAGGCGGTCGACCACCCCTTCGTCCTCCGGTCGCGTTTCCATGCGCTTCACCCCGACAGCGAGGCCCGCGGCGGGGCGCCCCTCCGCGCAGCCCATTCGCCGCAGCGTCATTGCCGGGCAGCAGTATAGGCTTAGCGCGGCCCTGCGCGGCAGTCCACAGGGCCGCCTCGATTGTTAGGACCGTCCTAACAATCGGACCCTCCGGCGGGGTGGGAGGGCTCCGAATCGCCCGGCGGACGCCGGAGGCGACCCCGGCCGCGCCCCGGGTCAGCGCGCTGGCAACCCGGCTTCCACCCGCAGGCGCTCCAGGCGGGCGGCCTCGTGGCGGGCAAACCAGGCATCCGCCGCCAGGATCTCGTAGGCCCGCGCGAAGCAGGGGCGCGCCTCGCCCGGGCGGCCCAGCGCCCGCAGGCACTCGGCGAGTTCCTCGTAGACGAACCCGTCGGGGGCTCCGGCGGCCTCCCACTCCGTTTCCAGCGCGCGTTGCACCTCGAGCGCCTCGGCCACCCGGCCCAGGTGGCGCAGCGCCTTGGCCCGCGACCAGCGCGCGATGCGCGCTTCGCGCGCCTGCCCGCGCTCGAGGCGCCAGGCGACGTCGCGCTCGAAGAGGCCGAGGGCCCGGGCGTACTCGCCGCGCTCGAACCAGGTCCAGCCGGTGTTGTTGTACAGCGTGCCGAGCCAGCGGCGGGCGGCCTCGTCGCGGCTCGCCTCGGCCACCTCGATGGCCCGCTCGTTCCAGGCGAGCGCGGCGTCGGGCTCCTCCACGATCCCGAGCATGTGGGCGGCGTCGACGGCCAGCCCGGTCTCCCCGGCCTGGCTCGCCAGCGCGAAGGCCTGCTCGAACCAGGGGCGCGCGCGCCGGCGGCGCTCGGGCGCGTCCGGGTCGGTCGCGCCGGGGCGCCCGTTCGTGGCGCGCCCGCGCTCGAGCAGCACCCGGATCCGCGGGCGCGCCATCCCCTCGGCGAGCCCGCGCTCGGCTTCGTCCAGCGTGCGGTGGGCGTCCGCCGGGCGCCCCTGGAGGCCCTGGGCCCGGGCGATCTGCGTGAGCACCTCGACCTCGAGCGCGCGTTCGCCGGCGGCCCGCACCGTGGGGAGCAGCGCCGCAAAGCGCGCCTCGCTTCCGGCCGGGTCGCGAAAGTCCCAGAGCGTCAGGAAGTCGTGCATGCCAGGGGGCTCCGCGGGCGGGGTCTGGGACGCCGGCGCCGGCGGCGCCGGGGGGGCGTCCGCCCCCCGCCCGCAGTGGGCGAGGAGGAGCGCACCCAGCAGGATCACCGGCCGGTGGGCCGGCCGCATCAGGGCGGACCTGCCGCCGCCTCGAAGCGCGGCAGCAACGCGCGGGCGATCGCCTCCACGTGGCGTTCGTCGGTGCCGCAGCACCCGCCCACCACGCGCAGGCCCGGAAGGTGGTCCAGCAGCCGCCGGTGCTCGTGGGCCAGCGCCTCGGGGTCGCCGGCGTCCAGCGTCGTCGAGGCGTTGAGCTCGGCGTGGCTGCGCGCCGAGGCGTTGGCCCGCAGCCCGCGCACGCGGCGCCCGAGGACCTCGTCGGTGCCCAGGACGCCGGAGAAGTGCGTGGGATGGGCGCAGTTGACCATGTAGTAGGCCGGGTAGGCGCGGGTCGCCTGGTCGACCCGCCGGATGGCCGCGGCCAGGCTCTCGCCCGTGGGCAGGTGGCCGTCGGTCTCCACGGTGAAGGACAGGGCCACGGGCATGTCGGCGTGGCGGGCGGCGCGTGCGATCCCGATCGCTTCCTCCGTGTAGGTCAGGGTCATCGCGCAGACCATCTCGGCCGCCGTGCGGGACAGGACCTCGATCTGGGCGGCGTGATAGGCCTCGGCCTCCCGCTCGCCCATGCCCTGCCCCGGCTCGTAGCCGTCGCCGCGCGGACCCACGCAGCCGCTGATCACCATGGGGGAGCGCTCCGTGGCGTGCTCCCGGCGCACCTCCTCGAGCAGGCGGACCGCCCGGCGGTTGGCCTCGGAGAGGTCCTCGGCCGTGAGCCCGAGGCGCGCCGCCCAGTCCGCGTTCGCCCGCCAGGTCGCGCTCTCCAGCACGAGTCCGACGCCGAGCCCGCGGGCGAGGCGTGCGTAGCCCAGGAAGTAGTCCTTGAGCGCGGGGGCGCCGTGGGGCTCGAGGAGGAGCACGAAGGCCGCGAAGTGGGGCAACTCCAGGCCCTGGCGGTAGATCAGCGTGGTCTCGATGCCGCCGTCGGTGAGGAAGAGGCG
>JAPKHB010000272.1 GCA_026647295.1 Planctomycetota bacterium
GGCGATTCCGAACTCGGGCGTCCTGACGGGCATGATCGCCACTGGCAGCGCCCCCGGCGCGCCCGGCGACGGAACGCTGCAGGTCGCCCACGGCGCGACGATCACGGCCATCTACCAGGACGCCGACGCGGGCGGCGGCGCGCAGCCAGCCGGCGGGCAGCAGCGGCGCGTAGTGCTGCAGGTATTCCTCGAACAGCGTGTGGTAGGTGGCGAGCGCCGGCAGGTCGAGCACGCGCAACAGGGGGTTGGTGGGGCTCTCCACCAGGAGCAGCCGCGCGCCCGCGAGCAGGTCCGGCATTCCGGCGGGCCGATCCAGGTCAAACGGCTCCACGGCAAAGCCCAGGCGCTCGGCGCACTCGGCGAGCAGCGCGCGCGTACCCCCGTAGACCTGGCGCTGGGCGACGAAGCGGTCGCCGCGGCGCAGCAGGCCGAGCAGGGCGCCCGCGAGGGCCGCCATGCCGGAGGAAAAGAGGCAGGCGGCCTCGGCCCCGTGCAGGGCCGCGTGCAGGCGCTCCACGCGCGCGTAGTTCTCGTTTCCGTAGCGGCCGTAGAAGCCGCCGCGTTCGCCGCGCGCCGCCGCCTCCAGGTCCTCGAGCGCCGCGTAGCGCCACGTGCTGCTGCGGTCCAGGGCCGGGCTCACGGGGCCGTCGGGCGGCGGTCCCTTGGGCGGGTCTGCCGACCCCTCGCCGTCGGCTCCGTGCACGGCGGTGGTGCCGGACCCGGGCATCAACCGGCCCCCGGCCTCACAACTCGACGACGAGCGCCCGCAGCACCGTGGGGTGGTCCAGCGAACGCATGTAGCGCCGCGTGGGCCCGGTGACGGTGCGGTCGGCCTTGTCGGCGTCGGAGTCCTTGGGGGGTCGGGCGCCGGCCAGCACGATGGGCAGCTGGCGCGTGGCGCGGTCGGCCCGCAACTGCAAGGCGATGTGGCGGCCGCGTTCGGGCTGGTCCTGGAGGTCGATCACGATCAGGTCCGGCCGGAACTCCTTGAGCGCCGGCGGGATCTCCGTCATGGTGTCGGCGGTCTGGACCTGGTGCCCCGCGGCGGTGAGCGCCGCCTGGGCCGCGGCGATGCGGCCGGGGTCGGTGCCCAGCACCCACACCCGGCGCGAGATGAGGGGCTTGCCCAGGGGCGCCCGGACCGAAGAGGGCTGGGTGCCGAGCCGGGCGGCTTCCTCGGGCGGGGTGGGCTTTTGGGCCTTGGCCAAGCGGGCTTCCTCGGGGACGGGCGGGCCCGTACTACCACGCGGGCCCCGGGCCGTCGCGCCGGCGACGCACCGCCGAACGGGTCTGGCCTGGCGCCGGTGGGTCGGGCTACCGGCTCGCGGCGGGATGGGCGCCCACCACGACCCGCGTCCAGGCCTCGGGCACCTGCTCGACGGGCACGGCCAGGCCCAGGCTCTCGTGGGGCCCGAGCGTGGCGGCGGGGACCCCCACGAGTTCGAACCGCCCGTTGACCAGGCTCCCGCCGCTGTGGCCCAGCCCGATCCAGGCGTCGGTCTTGATCCACGTGCGCCGCCCCGCGCGGCTTTCGAATCCCGCCACGCTCCCGCAGGTGAGGATCACCGGCGTGCGGCTCGCCTCCGAGCCCTCCGAGGGATAGCCGAGCACCCAGACCGCCTCCCCGATCTCGAGGTCCTCGCTGCGCCCCAGCGCAAGCCAGGGCAGGGCGAGGTCCGCGGGCGGCGGCCGGCCGAAGATGTCCTCGGCGACCTCCAGCAGCGCCAGGTCGCGCTCGCGGTCGTCGTAGAGCACGCGGGCGAGGTAGGACTGCACGGGCACCGCGTCGATGCGCCGGGGGAAGGCGACCAGCACGCCCTCGCGCTGGATCGGCCCGCCCTCCTGGTCCAGCTCGAGCACGTGCCGGCAGGTCAGGATGTGGCCGCGGGGCGAGACGCACGTGCCGCTCCCCCCGCTGCCGTCCTGGATGGTCAACTCGACCGTCGCGGCGGCCGCGCGGGTGCGGGGCGAGGCGCGCGTGGTGTCCATCACCGGCGGCCAGAGGAGGTCCGACGGCAACTCCGGCGGCGCATCGAAGGCGATCGCGATGCGGTAGTCGACCACCTCCTCGTAGGGGTTGCGGTTCATCACGCCGAGCAGGAAGTGGCGCGGCCCCTCGGGGGGCGGGCGGAACAGCACGTCGAGCCGCTCGTCCACGCGGGGGGTGAGGGCGCGCTGCATGATGCTGCCGTCGGTGCGCCGCGCGAGCACCAGGTCCAGCGGCGCGGTCGCGTCGAGCAGCAGCGCGTGGAGCGAGCGGGCGCCCGCGGGCACCTCCACCGCGTACCAGTGGAGCCCCGCCAGGCACGAGCGCACGCGCCCGCGCACCCAGGCGCCCGGCCCGATCGGGCCCGGCTCGCGCTCGCCCCAGGTGCCCCGCCCCGCGCGCGGCGGATAGGCCCGCACGCGCAGGCGCACCGGCACCGGCCCCTCGCCGGTCACCAGGACCACCTCGCAGTAGTACGTGCCCTCCGCGAGCGGCCGCGCGCCGCCCACGAGCACGCGCTCGTGCGTGCTGCACGTCAGCGCGAAGTAGTCGGCGTCCTGGTCGCCGAGCGCGAGCGGCCGGCCCCGGCGGACGTACATGTCCACGTCCGCGCCCGCGTCGTTGGCCGCCTCGACCTGGAAGCCCGCGGTCCCCGCGGCCACGGGGATGCGCACCATCTGCGACCGCGGCCCGGTCGGGCCGCCCAGCGTCAGCACGACCGAGGCGCCTGGCCGCACGACGGGCAGGTGGTCCTCGGGGGGCGCGGGGGCGGTGCCCTCGCGCCAGAGCACCTCGGCCCGCACGCGCTCGGGCAGGTCCCCCTCCTCGGCGGTGATGGTGAGCAGCCAGGTTCCGGCCGGGCTCTCGGCGCGGTCGAGCACGAGCCGCTCCAGCGCGCGCCCGGCGCGCACGGCGTCCTTCGGGCCGCGGGCCTCGTAGCGCAGGCGGTCCTCGGCGAGGCCCTCCCAGCGCAGGACCAGGCCGGCGGCGGTCGCGGGCAGGAAGGTGCGGACCTGCGGGCCCGCGGCGGGGAGTTCGACGTCGTGCGCCTCCTCGAGCCCGGGGAGCAGCGTGCGGGGTCCGCCCGGCCGATCGACGAAAGCGACGACCTCCAGGTGGGCGGGGCGGTCGCGCCCGCCCACCGGCACCACGTGCACGTACCACACGCCGTCGGACAGCGACGGCTCGTCCTCCCGCGTGACCGAGACGACCGCGGCCTGGCGCTCGCCCCGGCTCGACCAGTCGGCCTCGCCCTCGAACGCGCCCTCCAGCGGGCGGCCGTGCTCGAGGAAGAGGTCCACGTCCTGGTCGGCGGCGGCGACCACGTGCAGGGCCGTGGCCTCGGCAGGCACCTCCACGCGGCCGGTCCACGCCAGGGCGCCGGCCGCGAGTTCGGCCGCCTGCGCGACGCCCTCGACGAGCACGGGCGGGCCGTCCTCGGCGCGCGCGCCGGGGGGCGCCCCGGCCCACAGCGCGAGGAGCACCAGGAGCCGCCCGGCGAGGGTCCCCCGCCCGGCGGGCGGCGGCGCGCCGCGGACCGGGGCGGGGAGCGGGACGCGGTTCATCCCCCCATCAAGCCCGAGCCCTCCCCCAGCCGCAAGGATTCCCGGGTCGCCGGGTCCCGGACCGGGCGCCCCGCAGCAGGTAGGATCGCGGCCCATGGCATCCTCCTGCATCGTGGGCATCGACCTGGGGACGACCTATAGCGCGGTCGCCGTGTTCCGCGAGGGGGGCGTCGAGCGCATCCCCAACGCCCTGGGCGAGACCCTCACGCCCTCCGTGGTGGCCTTCGACCCGCACTCCGGCAGCGTGTGGGTCGGCCGGCCGGCCAAGGACCGCTACGCGCTGGACGCCACCTGCGGCGTCGCGGCCTTCAAGCGCGGCATGGGCACCGACCTGGACTACCCCCTCGGGGGGGCACGCTACGGGGCGGTGGACCTCTCGGCCCTCATCCTGCGCGCGCTCAAGGAGGACGCCGAACGGGCCCTGGGCGAGCCGGTCGAACGGGCCGTGATCACCGTGCCGGCCTACTTCGACGAGGCCCAGCGCTACGCCACGATGAAGGCGGGCGACCTGGCGGGGCTGGAGGTGGTTCGCATCCTCAACGAGCCGACCGCGGCCGCCATCGCCCATGGCCTCCACCAGCGCCACAGCGACGGGACGATGGTCGTCTTCGACCTGGGCGGAGGCACCTTCGACGTGTGCGTGATGGACCGCTTCGAGGGCTTGCTCGAGGTGCGCAGCGTGGCGGGCGAGAGCCGGCTCGGCGGGGAGGACTTCACCCGGGCCCTGGCCGCGCTGGCGGTGGCCCGCGCGGGAGCCTCCTTCGAACAGGCCGAACTGCGGGACCCCGCGGGTCTGGGCCTGCTGCTCAAGCGCGCCGAGCTGGCCAAGCGTGCGCTCAGCCGCCAGCCCGAGGTCACGGTGCGCGTGCCGGCGCTCCGGGGCGCGCTCGCGGACGAGACCGAGGTGCGCGTGCCGGTCGCAGACGCGCTGGCCGCCTGGGCCCCGCTCCTCGAACGCCTGGCCGGCCCCTGCCGCGCGGCCCTGCGCGGCGCCGAACGGACCCGCGATCAGGTGGATGAACTGCTGCTGGTCGGTGGCGCCACGCGCATGCCCGCGGTCGCGGACTTCGCGCGGCAGTTCTTCGGTCGCGATCCCCTCGCCAGCGTGGACCCGGACTATGCCGTCGTGCACGGGGCGGCCATCCAGGCGGCCATGTGCGCCGAGGACCGCTCGGTGCAGGACCTCATCGTGACCGACATCGCGTCGCACAGCCTGGGCACCGAGGTCACGAAGGACTTCGGCGCGACGGAGGTCGACGGGTTCTTCGCGCCCATCATCCACCGCAACACCGTGATCCCGGTTTCCCGCAGCGACATCTTCGCGACGCGCTACCCGAACCAGACCTCGGTGCACTTCGGCATCTACGAAGGCGAGAGCCGCTACGTGAAGGACAACCGCAAGATCGGTGATCTGGTCGTCCGAAACATCCCCCGGGGTCCGCGCGGCCAGAAGGTCCGCATCACCTTCACCTTCGACCTCAACGGGCTCCTGGAGGTCGAGGCGGAGGTGTTGGCGACCGGCGAGAGGGTCGCCAAGGTGTTCCACCGGGAAACGGGCGCGTTGGCCGCCGACCAGGTGGAGGCGGCCCGCAAGCGCCTGCAGCGTCTCAAGCGCGACCCCCGCGAGAACGCCCAGGTGCGCGAGGCCATCGCGCGCGCCGAGTTGCTGCTCAAGGAGGTGGACCCGCTCCAGCGCCGGCGCATCGAGGAGGCGCTGGACGCGTTGGAGGACGCGCTGGCACGGCGCGAGCCGGACGCGATCCAGGGGGCGCTACTCGACCTCAAGGGCCGGTGTGAAAGCGTGGACGAGGGGGAGCGCTGGTGAGGAGCCCTGCGGCGTCGGGAGCCGTCGAACGCTATGCGCGGCGCGT
>JAPKHB010000273.1 GCA_026647295.1 Planctomycetota bacterium
GACCGCGCGGCGCGCGGCCAGCGCGCCCTCCACGGTGAGGGCGCGGCGCACCTCCGGTCCGAACGCCGGGTGGGCGGCCCGCAACTCCGCGAGGTTGAGGTCCCCCAGGCCCCGCCCCGTCGCCTCGCAGCGGCGCACGAGCCGGCCCACCGCCTCGTGGGCCGCGCGGAAGGGCACCCCCTTGCGCACCAGGTGGTCGGCGGCCTCGGTGGCGAGCAGGAAGCCGGCCGGGTCCTTCAGCGCGGCCTGCATCCGCGCGCCGTCGAAGGTGAGGTCGCCCAGCATCGCCTCCGCCGCGTCGAGCATCCCCGCGAGCGCGTCCTCGGCGTCGAACAGGGCCGGCTTGTCCTCCTGCAAGTCCTTGGAGTAGCCCAGCGGCAGCCCGCGCTGCAGTTCCTGGACGCGCAGCCACGCCGCGTGGACGCGCACGGCCAGCGCCCGCAGCAGTTCGGCCCCGTCCGGGTTGCGCTTCTGGGGCATGATCGACGAGCCCGTGGAGACCGCGTCGCCCAGGCGCGCAAAGCCGAACTCGCGGCTGGTCCACAGCACCAGGTCGGCCCCCAGCCGCGAGAGCGTCGTGGCCGTGTCGCCCATCCCGGCCAGGACGCGGGCGAGGTCCGCGCGCGAGGCGACGGCCTCCAGGCTGTTGGGCGAGGGGCGCGCAAAGCCCAGTTCGCGCGCGGTCTGGCGGCGGTCCAGGGGGAAGCCCGAGCCCGCGCCGGCCCCGGCGCCCAGCGGGCACTCGCGCGCCTCGTAGGCCAGCGCCCGCCGGTCGCCTTCGAGCATCTCGACGTAGGCCAGGAGCCAGTGCCCGAGCAGCACGGGCTGGGCCCGTTGCAGGTGGGTGTAGAAGGGCAGGGCGAGCATTCCGTCGCGGGCGGCCAGCGCGACGAGCGCGCGCTGCACCCGGCGCACGCCCGCCTGCGCCCGGGCGGCGGCGCCCACGAGGTACAGGCGCAGGTCGGTGGCCACCTGGTCGTTGCGGCTGCGCCCGGCGTGCAGGCGGCCGCCGTCGGCGCCGATCAGTTCGATCAGCCGGCGCTCGACCGCCATGTGCACGTCCTCGTCGCCGGGGCGCGCCACGAAGCGTCCCGTGCGGAACTCCTCGGCCACGCGGGCGAGCCCGCGCAGGATGCGCGCCACGGCGCGCCGCCCGAGCACGCCCCGCGCGCCGAGCATGCGCGCGTGCGCCATCGAGCCGCGGACGTCCTCGGCCCACAGCCGGCGGTCCACCTCGAAGGAGCGGTTCACCCGGTCGATCGCCGGGTGGAGGCCGCCGACGAGGCGCCCCCGCACCTGTCCCCGCGCCGACGGCGACGGGGGCGCCGGCTCCGGCGTGCGCCGCCGGCGGCGGCCGGCCTTGCGTGCGGCCATCTCAATCCTCCTCGGGCGCCAGGAAGCGGCGTGCGATCTGTCCGTAGGCGGCCACGGCCGCCTCGACCTGGGCGGTCTCGACCCACTCGTCGGCCGCGTGGCTCTGCGCGCTCGTGCCCGGCCCCATCACCACCCCCGGGCGGTGCCGGACGTGGAACAGGTCCGAGACGCCGCCGAAGCCGCGCACGCGCCCCGTCGGGCTCGCCGCGACGGCCACGCGCACGATGCGTTCGTCGAGCGCCGTGCGCACGGGCCGGAAGCGGTTCGAACGCACCTCGACCTCGCTGCGCACCGCGGCCCGCACGCGGGCGAGCAGCGTCTCGTTGTCGCAGCCGGGCGCGGGGCGCCCGTCCAACTCGACGCGGCACTCCCCCGGCAGGAGGTTGTGGCGCGTGCCGCCCCGGATCACGGTGGCCTCCAGCGTGGTTCCACCGAGCAACTCGTCGGCGGGGCCCCGGTCGATGCCCGCCAGCGCCAGCACGTCGCGCGCCGCCTTCACGATCGCGTTCTCGCCCTCCCAGGGCCGCGAGGCGTGGCACTGGCGGCCGCGGGCCACGAGCGTGGCGCGCAGGAGCCCGCGCTGGCCCGGGCACACGTCCAGGCCGGTGGGCTCGCCCACCACGCTGGCGGCAAACGGCGGGAGTCCGGGGCCCACCTGCTCGATGCCCTCCCCGCCGGTTTCCTCGTCGCACACGAGCGCCACCACGAGCCGCCCCGCGATCTCGCCGGGGTCCAGGTGCGCCGCCACCCAGGCCATGGCCGCCACGCTGCTCTTGGCGTCGTTGGCGCCGCGGCCGTGGACCCGTCCGCCTTCGAGCGCTCCGTCCCACGGGTCCCGCGTCCAGCCGTCCCCGACCGGCACGACGTCGACGTGGGTCAGGAAGAGCAGGCCGGGCCCGGGCCGCGCCCCCACGACCTGCGCCACCACGTTGCGCCCCGTCCGCACGCAGGCCACGCCGCGGGCGCGGAAGAAGTCGGCCAGGAAGTCCCGGCAGGCGGCCTCGTCCCCGGAGACGGAGGGGACGCGCACCAGCGCGCGCAGGAGGTCCACGGCGTCGTGCATCAGGCGGTCGCCCGGTCGGGGTCGGCGTCGGGATCTCCGGCGGGCCCCGGCTCCGGCGGCGCCGGTTGGTCCGGGGCGATGAGCGTGCCGGCCCCCTGGTCGGTGAAGAGCTCGCCGAGCAGGGCGCTCTCCTCGAGCCCCGAGAGGATCACGGCCTCGCGCACGCCGGCGCGCACGGCGTCCACCAGGGTGCGCACCTTGGGCACCATGCCGCCGCTCACCACGCCCGTGGCGATGGCGGCCTCCGCCTCGCTCACCGTGAGGCGTGAGATCAGGCTCGCGGGGTCGCGGGGGTCGCGCAGCACGCCGGGCACGGAGGTGAGCGAGATCAGCTTGGCGGCGTTGAGGTCCTGGGCGAGGACGGTCGCCACCGTGTCGGCGTTGATGTTCAGGATGTTGCCTTCGTCGTCGCTGCCCAGCGAGGCGACGACGGGGACGTACCCGTGCTCGGCCAGCAGCCGCAGCAGGTGCGTGTCGACCCCCACCACGTCGCCCACGTGGCCGAAGTCCACGACCGTCGTGGCGCCCGTCTGGGCGTCCTCGATCGCCGTCGGCGGCCGGCGCCGGGCCGAGAGGACGTCGCCGTCGACGCCCGAAAGGCCCACGGCCTTCACCCCCTGGACGCGCAGCGCCGAGAGGATGTCCACGTTGATCTGGCCGGCGAACACCATCTTGGCGACGGCGAGCGTCTCCTCGTCCGTGACCCGGCGGCCCTCCACCAGCTTGGGCACCAGGCCCAGCCGCTTGCTCAGGCTCGTGGCCTGGGGGCCGCCCCCGTGCACGAGCACGATCCGCAGGTTTACGTGCGTGAGCAGGGAGAGGTCCTGGGCCAGGCTGCGCAGCGCGTCCGCGTTGGCGGCGATCTCGCCGCCCACCTTGATGACGAGCGTCTGGCGACGGTGGCGCCGCAGGTAGGGCAACGCCTCCTTGAGGATGCGCACGTCCCTCACGGGCCCTCCTCCGGCACGGGCACGCCGAGCACGTGGCACAGCGTGGCCTTCTGCACCTCCAGGCGCGCCTGCGCCTGGTCGAACACGATGCTCGCCGGGCCGTCCAGGACCGCGTCGGCCACGACGAGGTTGCGGCGCACGGGCAGGCAGTGCATGAACCACGCGCGGTCCGTCCACGCCATGGCCGCGGCGTCGACCATCCACTCCCGGTGGCGGCCGAGCGCCGCGCGCCCGCCGGCCGGGTCGCCGTAGTAGCCCGTCGGGCCCCAGGACTTGGCGTAGACCACGCGGGCGCCCGCGAACGCGGCCCGCCGGTCGGCGGTGACCTCGACCACCCCGCCGGCGGCCCGGGCCAGCCGCTGGGCGGTGGCGAGCACCCCGGGGTGAAGGTCGAAGCCCTCCGGCCGGGCGACGACCACCTGGTGCCCCTCGCGTGCGAAGGCCAACACGGCGGCGTGGGGCACGGCGAGCGGAAGCGGCTTCACGTGCGGCGCCCAGGTGAGCACCACCTTGGCCCGCTCGCGGCCGAGCCGGCGGCGCAGGGTGAGCGCGTCGGCCAGGCCCTGGTGCGGGTGGTCCATGGCGCTCTCCAGGTTGAGCACGGGCACGCTCGCGGCCCGCGCGATGGCGCTCAGCACGGGTTCGGCGGCATCCTCCTCGAGGCTCTTGAGCCCGGCGAAGCAGCGCACCCCCAACGCGTCCAGCAGGCGCGACAGCACGCCGAAGCCCTCCTTGACGTGCTCGGCGTGCTCGCCGTCCATGACCCCGCCGTCGCGGAACTCGAGGCTCCACAGCCCCCCGCCCACCTGCAAGTTGACGGCGTGGGCCCCGAGGTCCAGGGCGGCCACCTCGAAGGCGGTGCGCGTGCGCAGCGAGGGGTTGAAGAACACCGAGCCAAAGCGCCGGCCCCGCAGCAGCGGCTCGCGCCCGGCCGGGCCCGCCAGGCGCTCGGCGTCGGCGAGCAGGGCGTGCCAGGTGGCTTCGGCGAGGTCGCCCAGGCCCAGGAAGTGCGTGAGGCCTTGCGGCGCCTCGCCCATGTTCGGTTCCTCCGCCGCCCCCACGATACGCGCGGGCTGCCGGATCTGGCTATGCCAGGGCGCGCTCCAGGTGCGGCAGCCAGCCCAGCGCCTCGGTCTCGGTGAGCACCAGGGGGGGCAGGAGGCGCACCTGCCGGGGATCGCCCCCCGTGCCCGTGAGCACGCCGGCCTCGTAGAGGCGCTCGACGACGGGCCGGGCCGGGCGGTCAAGGTCCACGCCCAGGAGCAGGCCGGCCCCCGACACGCCGCGCACGCCGCGCAGGCCGCGGAGCGCGTCGGCGAGCACGGCCCCCACCCGCCCGGCCCGGGCCGGGATCTGCTCCTCGACCAGGGTACACGCGGTGGCCGCGATGGCCGCCGCGGCCAGCGGGCCGCCGCCGAAGGTGGTCCCCTGCTCGCCGACGCCGATGCGCGCGGCGAGGTCCTCGCGCACGAAGACCACGCCGGCGGGGAACCCGCCCGCCACGCCCTTGGCGCCGGTGATCAGGTCGGGGGTCACGCCGACCTGCTCGCCGAAGAAGAGGGTGCCCGTGCGCCCGAAGCCGGTCTGTACCTCGTCGAAGATCAGGAGCGCGCCGTGCTCGTCGCACAGCGCGCGCGCGCGGGCGAACCAGGCGTCGGGCGCGCGCCGGATGCCACCCATGGAGGGAATCGGCTCCATCAGCAGCGCGGCCACCCCGGGGCCCATGGCCCGCACGAGCGCGGCCTCGTCGCCGTACGGGACGTATTCGTGTTCGGTCGGGATCGGCCAGGCGGGGTCGCGGTAGGCGGGCAGGCCCGTGGCCCCCAGGCTGCCCAGCGTGCGCCCGTGGAAGCCCTCGGCCAGCGAGACGACCCGCCGGCGCCCGGTGTGCTTGCGCGCGATCTTGAGCGCCGTCTCGTTGGCCTCCGTGCCGGAGTTGCACAGGAACACGCGCGCCAGCCCGGGCGGGGCCAGCGCGGCCAGGCACTCCACGGCCCGCGCCCGCACGTCGCAGTAGGCCACGTTGCTGTAGAAG
>JAPKHB010000274.1 GCA_026647295.1 Planctomycetota bacterium
ACCCGATTTTTCCAGAGCGCCAGGGACCAGTTTCCCGGCAAGCTGGCGTTTTATAACGGCTACCACATCGAGTCCAGCAACTCACCCGGGACCAGAGCCTGGTCGAGAAGCTCCTGGAGGACAACATCATCACGGCCGAGGAGGCCGAGAAGATGGCCGCCCGCAACATCATCCTCCAGGCGCTGGGCAGCGAGGAGGACCTGGAGGTGGCCGAGCAGCGGCTGGCGCTGCAGCCCGGGGACCTGCTCCTGCTGTGCACCGACGGCCTGTGCGGGGTGGCCAACAACCGCGAGGTGGAGGAGGTCCTGCGCCTGGGCGGGAGCCTCGAGGAGATGACGCAGCGGCTGATCCAACTCGCCGAGGCCAAGGGGGGGCCCGACAACATCACGGTGCTCCTGGGCCGGCTCGAGCCGGAGCACAGCCTGGGACGGGCCGACGGGTAACCCCGGGTGCGCGCGCGTTCTTGCGCGGTTTTTGCGGGCCGCCGGCCCCCCGGGGGCGTTGATGCGCCTAGAGTGGAGCCCGGGCGGCCCGGACGGGAACCCGGGCGGCCGGAACGGGTCCAAGAGCGTGGACGAACGACCCGAACAACGCCAGCGCCAGGACCCGGACGCCGCGGCGGTCGGGGCCTTCCAGCGCGGCCAGTCGGGGGCCTTCGACCTCCTGGTGCAGCGGCACCAGAGCCGGGTCTACCGCCTGGCCTGCCGCATCCTGGGAGACCCCGAGGCCGCCGAGGACGCCGCCCAGGAGGCCTTCGTCCGCGCCTGGCGGGCCCTGCCGGGCTTCAAGGGCGAGGCCAGGTTCTCCACGTGGCTCACGCGCATCGCCATC
This sequence comes from Planctomycetota bacterium, assembly GCA_026647295.1. Taxonomy (GTDB): domain Bacteria; phylum Planctomycetota; class PLA2; order PLA2; family JAEUHO01; genus JAPKHB01. The sequence goes on from JAPKHB010000274.1 coordinate 832, forward strand.
AACCAGTGCCGCAACGAGTTGCGCCGCCGGCGGACGCCCAAGCACGCCCGTGCGCTTTCGCTGGATGCGCCGCTCGGCGCGAACGGCGAGAGCGCGGGGGACGGGCTGGCGGCGGCGGGGCCCGCGCCCTGGGAGCAGGCCGACGGGCGCGACCTGGCCCTGGCGCTGCGGGCGGCGCTCGCGCGGCTGGAGCCCGAGGCGCGGGAGGTGCTCGTGCTGCGCGAGGCCGAGGTCCTCTCCTACGAGGAGATCGCCGAGATCCTGGCCGTTCCCGTGGGCACCGTGCGGTCGCGCCTGCACCGTGCCCGCGCCGAGTTGCAGCAGCGGCTGACCCGGGCCGCGGACCGCACCCCCTAGCCCGGGGCGCCGCCCTCGGCCGAGGCCTTTCCCCTTGACCCGCGCCAGCGACCCCCCCGCGACCCCCGACCTCGAGCGGCTCAACGACCTGCTCGACGGGCGACTGGGCGCCGCCGAGGAGCGCATCCTGCGCGCGCGCCTGGAGCGCGAGCCCGCGCTGCGCGCGGCCATGGAGCGCCTGGCGGCGCTCTCGGCCGGCGTGCGCGAGGCCCTGCCGGGCGGGGCCGGCCTCGAAGCCCCGCCCGAGTTCGGGGCGCGGCTGCGCGCCCGGCTCGACGCCGAAGCCGCCCGGGCCCGGGCCGGGCGGCGCTGGCGGCGTGCGCTGACCGCCGCCTACGCCGTGGCCGCCCTGGTGGTGGCCGGGGTGAGCGCCGCCTGGATCCTCGACCTGCCGGAGGAGTCCGCGCCCACCCAGACGGCCGGCGGCGCCGAACCGGCTCCGGAGCGGGCCTTGCCTGGGGCGTGGGAGCAGGACCTGGGCGCGCCCTCCGAACCGTCGGCGGCGCTGGACGCGGCCCGACCGCGGCGCGCGGTCGAGGAGAAGGGCGCGGAGCCGGCGCCGGGTTCCCCGGGGGCGCCGCGGGCCCGGGGCGCCGCAGCCGACGGCCCGCCGGCGGCGGAGCCCCAGGCCGGCGCCGCGCCGCCGGCAGCCGGGCGCGGCGCGCGCTTCGGGGCCCCCGGCGGCAGCGTCCAGCCGGGCCTGCGGGTCCCCTCGGACGAGCCGCCGGCCCGCACCGGGACCGGCGGCGCGCCGGACGATGAGGCACGGGACGGGCGCGGCGCGGCGTCCGAGGCCGGGGCGGCGCGAAGGGCAGCCCCCTCCGTCGCGGAGGGTTCTGCCGCGGCGCCGGGCTCCCACCCGCCCGCCGCGGCCGACGCCGAACCCCAGACCTTCGTGCTCCTCCTGGCCGAGGGCCAGGAGCCCGACGCGGCGCTGGCGGCCCTGGCCCGCGAGCGGGCGGCGCGGCTGGCCGCGCTCGCCGAAGCCCGCGGCGGGCCCGGGGCCCCGGCCCCCGCTCCGGCCGGGGACTCGGCTCCCCCCGGGGCCCCGGCGGGGCCCACCGGACCGACCTCGCCGGCCCCCTCGGGCGCGGCGGGGGACGCGCCCGGGGCGCCGGAGGCCGGAGCCCGGAAGGGTCCGCCCCCGCCCCCCGAGTTGCTCCCCCTGGCCGAATACCACGCGCGGCTTGCCGCGCGGCGGCTCGAGGCCGCGCGCGAGAAGCGGCTCCCCAAGCGCGAGGCGCCCGCAGAGGGCCCGCACTCCCTGGCCGAGGCGCGCGAGCGGCTCGGGGCCAAGGCCGAGTTGATCCGCGGCCTGCCCGAGGGGCTGACGGCCGCCGACCTGGCCGACGAGCCGCTGCGGCTGCTCCACCTGGGTCCCGAGGACCCGGGGCGCGCGGCGCTGCCGGTGCCGGCCGCACAGGCCCTGGTGCGGGTGCTGGTCCTGCGCCGGCGCTGATCGGCGCGCGCCGTCGCTGCGTGGCGGGCGCGGCGCGCGCCGGGGCGGAGTCCCCACGGGGTATCGTGGCGCCCCGCGTGCGTCGCCTCGGGTTGCTGCTCCTCGTCCTCGTGCCTCCGGCGCTGTGCGGCGCCTGGCTGGGCTGGCGCGCCGGCCGGGCGGCGCTCTTCGCCGCGCTCGAACCGCGCGCGGCGCGGCCTGCGGGCGTGGAGGCGCTGTGGCAGGTGATCGAGCGCCATCCCCCGGGGCCCCGGCGCGCGGCGGCGGCCGAGGTCGTCCGCGCGGACCTGGCGGCGGATGCGCGGTCGCACCCCGAGGTGCCCTGGCTGCTGGCGTTGGCCGGGGTCGCCCCGGCGCCCGAGGCCGCCGCCGGCGCGTGGCCGGACGAGGCCGCGGCCTGGGTGCGGGCGCGCTGGCGGGCCCTCTCCGCCGGCCCGGAGCGGGCCGCGCTCGGGCGGGCGTTCGCGCAGCGCTGGCCCGTGGCGTGGCCGGCAAGGCGGATGGCGGCGGGCGCCCCGGAGGACCGGTGAACAAGCGCCCCGCGCCCGGCGTGGAGTCGCTGCCTGGAGTGAGCCCGGCGCGGGCCGAGGCGCTCGGCCGGCTCGGCATCCTCACCGTGGAAGACCTGCTGCGCCTGGCCCCCCGGCGCCACGAGGACCGCCGCGCGCCCACGCCGAGCACCGCGCTCGTGCCCGGGGGGCCGCAACTCTTCATCGGTCGCGTGCTCGCCTCCCGGGCCGCGCGCCTCAAGGGTCGCCTGGGCATGCTCGAAGCGCGCCTGGGCGACGCGCACGGCAGCGTGGTCGCGCGCTGGTTCTACCGGGGCTTCGTCCCCCGGCCGCTCGGCCTGGGCCGGCGGCTCGCGGTGTACGGCGCGGTACGCGCCCGGCGCGGCGGGGCGCTGGAGTTCTCCGCGCCCGAGATCGAGGCGCTGCCCGAGGAGGACGCCCAGGGGGCGGAGAGCGTCCCGGGGGTCGGGCGCCTCGTCCCCGTCCATCCCCTCACCCGCGGGCTCACCGCGCCCTGGCTGCGGCGCCTGGTGTGGGCGGCGCTCGCCCAGGCCGACGCCATCCCCGACCCCCTCCCGGAGGCGCTGCGCCGGGCCGTGGGCCAGCCGGCCCTGGGCGCGGCGCTGCGCGCGCTGCACTTCCCCGACGACGCGGCGGCGGCCGAGCGCGCGCGGGAGCGGCTCGCCTTCGACGAGTTGCTCGGCCACGAACTCGCCCTGGCGGTGGTGCGCCGCCGGCGGCGCGCGCAACCGGGGTGGCCGGTGCCCTTCCCGCGACGGGTGGACGAGCGCATCCGCGCCCGGCTCCCCTTCCGCCTCACGCCCGGCCAGGAGGCGGCGGTGGCGGCGATCGTGGCCGACCTCGCCTCCGGCCAGCCGATGCACCGGCTGCTGCAAGGGGACGTGGGCAGCGGGAAGACCCTGGTCGCGGTGTACGCGATGCTGGGCGCCGTGGCCGCGGGCCTGCAAGTGGCGTTCATGGTGCCCACCGAAGTGCTCGCGCGCCAGCACGCCCAGACGCTCGCGCGCCTGCTCGAGCGCAGCCGGGTCCGCACCTGCGTGCTCGCGGGGGCGGACTCCCCGGCGCGGCGCGCCGCGGCGCACGAAGCGATCGCGCGCGGCGACGTCGACCTCGTCGTGGGCACGCACGCGGTGATCTCCGAGGCCGTGCGCTTCGCGCGCCTGGGCCTCGTGATCGTGGACGAGCAGCACAAGTTCGGCGTCGAGCAGCGCCGGGACCTGCGCCTCAAGGGCGCCTACGGCGCGCGCCGGCCGCACTGCCTGGTGATGAGCGCGACGCCGATCCCGCGCACGCTGGCCTTCGCCGTCTACGGCGACCTGGACGTGAGCGTGATCCCCGACCGACCGCCGGGGCGCCGGCCGGTCCAGACCTGGGTCGCGCGCCCCGCGGACGGCCCCGCGGTGCTGCGGCGCGTGCGCGCCGCGCTGGCCGAGGGCCAGCAGGCCTTCGTCGTGTACCCGGTCGTGCGCGAGCGCGAGGCCCTCGGGCTACGCGACGCCGAGCAGGGCGTGGCCCGCTGGCGGCGGGCGCTGCGGGGGCTCGCCGTGGACTGGGTGCACGGCCAGATGCCCCGCGCGCAGAAGGAACACGCGATGGACGAGTTCCGCGCGGGCCGTACGCGGCTGCTGGTGGCCACGGTGGTGGTGGAGGTGGGCGTGGACGTCCCCAACGCCACCGTGCTGGTGGTGGAGCACGCCGAGCGTTTCGGGCTCTCGCAACTGCACCAACTCCGCGGCCGGGTGGGGCGGGGGAGCCAGGGCGGCCTGTGCGTGCTGGTGGACCGCTCGCGCGACGGCGGGGCCGAGCGTCTCGCGGTGCTCGCGCGCACCGACGACGGCTTCGAGATCGCGGAGGAGGACCTGCGCCTGCGCGGCCTGGGCGACCTGTTCGGGACCCGGCAGCACGGCCGGCCGCACTTCGTGGCCGCCCGGCTGCCCCGTGACCTCTCCCTGCTCGAGCGGGCCCGCGCCGTGGCGGCGCGGCTGGAGGCGCGGGACCCCGACCTGGCCCGCCCGGCCCACGCCGGCCTCGCGCGCCTGCGCGGGCGCTTCCTCGCCCGCGCCCAGCCCCCCGCCCGCAGCCGCTCGCCGGCGCCCGGGGCCGAGTGACCCCCCGATGACGGGGAGGGGGGAACATGGCCCGTCCCTCCGCCCGAGGTGTGCCATGGTCGACCGCCCGCCCGCTGCCCGTCCGTGCCCGTGCCCGCGTCCCGCCCGCTCCGGCCCGCTGCGGCGGGCCGCGGGC
>JAPKHB010000275.1 GCA_026647295.1 Planctomycetota bacterium
CCTGTGCGTCCTGGCCTCGGCGGCCATCGTCGTCGCCCTGGCCGGGTGCGGGGGCGGCGGGTCCTCGAGCTTTGGCACGATCCGCGACACCGACGGCGACGGGATCCCCGACGACCAGGACAACGACCTGGACGGCGACGGCCGGCTCAACCAGTACGACCGCGACGTGGACGGCGACGGCCTGGCCAACTGGCGCGACTCCGACATCGACGGGGACGGGACCCTCAACGCGGCCGACCCGACGCCCTACGGGCCGTGGCTCCCCGCCGGGCAGACGCTGTTCGTCACCCAGGGCGTGGCCACGGTGAGCTTCGGCGACGTTCCCGCGGGGCACGAGGCCGGGCCGGCCGTGATCACCATCCAGAACGACACCGTCTCCCCGGTCGCCGTGCGCCGCGTCGAACTGGCGGGCACGGGCGCGGGCGCCTACCGCATCGACACCAGCACGCTCGGGTCGATCCCCTTCGTCCTCGGGCCGGGGGCCAGTCGCAGCTTCCGGGCCTGGTACCGGCCCCAGGCCGGCGTGCCGGCGCTCGGGCGCGTGGAGGTGGACCTCCAGTTCGGCGACACGGGCGTGTTCCTGGGCGTCGTCCACCTGCTCGGCCAGGGCAACTCGCCCGCCCTGCTCACCTCGGGTGCGCCCTCCACGATGAACTTCGGCGACGTGCCGGTCGGGGTGGTCGGGGGCCCGGGCGTCGCCACCGTGCGCAACGACACCTCGGCCACCTGGACGCTCACGGACGTGCGCCTTACCGGCACGGGCGGGGGCACCTTCGAGGTGGATCTCGCGCCGCTGGAGGCCGCGCTCCCGGTGGCCATCCCGCCCGGCGACCAGGTGAGCTTCCACGTCACCTTCACGCCGCGCCAGGGCGTGCCGAGCCTGGGCGAACTCTTCGTGGACCTGGACAGCGGGGCCGCGCAGCGCTCCATCGCGCTGGACCTGCTGGGCCAGGGCGTCGCGCCTTCGATGACCATCCTGCCGTCGCCCGCGGCGTTCGGCGCGGTCCTGGCGGGCGTCGAGGCGGCCACCGTCGAGGTCCGCATCCGCAACGAGTGGTACGCCAGCGGCACCCTCACGCTCACGGGCGTGAGCCTCCTGGACGACGGGGGCGGGGCCTACACGCTCGACGCCGTCCCGCCGCTGCCGGCCAGCATCCCGCCCGGCGGCGCCCCGGTCACCGTGCGCGTGCGCTTTGCGCCCGCGGCCGGCGCCTTCGGGCCCATCGAGGGCCGGCTGCGCATCGAAGGCAACGACCCGCTCATCGCCGTCGACCACGCGCTCGTCCTCGAGGGCGACGGGGCCGGCTGGCAGCGCCCGCTGCCCGAGATGCCGGGCGACTTGCAGGTCGCGGGCCCGGGCTTTGCCCCGTTGCCCGCGCACCTGGCCGGCAGCACGCGCTACGTGCTGCGCCACGCCGGGTCCGACGGCATCTTCGGCGGCCTGGTCGCCCCCGACGACGAGATCGTCGTGATCGACGCCGACCCGGACGGCGACCCCGAGACGCCCGACGCGCGGATCGTCGTGCGCTGGGGCGGCCTCGCGCTCTCGCCGGCGGCCTCCTGCGCCCCGGTCGACGCCGGCACCGGCCGGCACGTCTTCTTCGTGAGCCCCGGCCTGGACTCGACGCTGGGCACCGGGGACGACACGATCCACGTGCTCGACACCGTGTCCGGCCTCCTGCGCACGTTGAGCTGCCCGAGCGCCGGCCAGCACAAGTCGCGGCCCGTGGTGGTGGACCCCGACCTCAGCCTGGTCGTGGTCGCCACGGGCGTGGGCGGCGGCGTGCTGCCCTCGGCCGACACGCTGCTAGTGTACCGCAACCTGCTCGGCAACCTGAACGCGCTCGCGCCGGATCAGAGCGTGGCGCTCGGCGTGGTCGTCCCCGACGTGCACGCGGCGCTGCCCGTGCCCGTCGGCCGGCGCGCGGTCGTGATGCCGTGCGCGGACGCGTCGGACGAGCCGGACTTCTCGGACCGGGCGCTGGACGACGGCAACGAGGGCGTGGTGCAGGTGCGCAACCTGCTCACCGGCGCCCAGGTCTCGCGCCTGGCGCTGGAGCGCGCGCTCGCCCGCACCCCCGTGCCGGCGCCGGGCGACGGGTTCTGCCGTCCGGTCGCGCTCTCCGACACCACGTTCCTGGTGCACACGGCCGGGCTGGACCCCTTGGACCCGGGCGACGACGAGATCGTGCGGGTGGAGGGGGTGGGCGACCCGGCGCTCGTCCTGGGCGCGGCGCGCCTGGCGCCGGGCCTGGACGGGCTCGCCTCGCGCCCGGTCGCGCTCGGCGACGGCTTCTACGCCTTCGCCTCGACCGGGGCCGATGGCGTCTACGGCACCGCGGACGACGCCCTGATGCGCCTGGACCCGGCGGGGGCGATGGCGCTCCAGGGCTTCGGGCCGGGCGAGCCGCTGGCCGGCCAGGGCGGGGCCGGAGCCCTGCTCCTCCCCGTGGGCGGCGGCGTCGTCGTCGCCACCACCGGCGCCGACCACGCGGTCGGGACGGGGGACGACCGGCTGCTGGTGCTCGACCCCGCCTCGGCCGGACCCGGCTCCGTGCGGGGCGCGCTGCCCGTGCCCGGCGGGCTCTTCGACGGCGGGCGCACGACGCCCCGCTCGCTCGCCGGCCCGACGGCGATCTCGCCGCGCTTCCTCGCCGTGCTCGACCGCGGGCCCGACGGCCTGGAGGGCACGGCCGACGACCGCCTGCGGGTGTTCCGCGACAAGGACGGCGACGGGCGCTTCGGCACCGCCGCCGACGACCTGGACCTGGACGGCGCCTTCGGCGCCGCCGACGCCTTCGACATCCCGCTTCCGCTGGCCGACGGCGCGCGTTCCCCGCTCGCCGCCTCGCCCGCCGGGCACCTCCTCCTGGTGGAGGCGGGCCCGGGGGGCGTGCTCGGCCAGCACGCCGATGACCGTCCCGTGCTCTGGTGGCTGCGTGGGGCCGCGCTCCTTCCGTGAACCAAGACAACTCCCCTCCATTCCCCGCAAGGGCAAACCCACACAGCCGCTCCAGGTGTCCCTCCCGTTGCCGTGCGCGGCCGGGGCGGGGGGGGCACCTCCTATCGGGCCTTCCCGCCGGCCCCTCCGGCCGGTGCGTCCTGCCGGCCCGCCGGATGCCTATATCCTGGGGGGCAGGACGGCCCGGGCGGCCGGGGTGTCGGATGGGGGGGCGAAGGGAGCCCGCATGCGCGCCAACCCCCTGATCGACCGAGCCTTCCTCGCGGCGGGGGGCCGGGCGCGTCCGGGCCGCGCCACGGCCGATTCCGCGCACCTGGCCTTTGCGCACCGGGTGCTCCAGGGCCGGGCGGTGGGCCTCGAAGCCGAGCCCTGCCCTCCGGCCATCCGGGCCCGCGCCCGGGGCCTGGTCGTCCGCGGGCGCCGGGCGATCGGCCTGGCGCGCCGGGTCTACGACTCCCTGGGCCTGGCCCTGCCGGCGGCGCGCGGCGCCCCGGCCGCCCGGCTGCTGCGCTTCGAGCAGGGGGCGGCCTGGCTGGACCTGCGCATCGGCCCGCCGACCCCCGGTGGCGCGCGGCGGCGCCTGGAGGCCATGGGCCCCGGGCCGGGACTCGCGCTGCGCGTGCGCTGCCGGGGTGCCCAGGGGGCGCGCGCCACGCTCCTCGAGCCCCGGTCCGACGCGCAGGGGGCCTTCCGGGGGCTCCTGCCGGCCGGGGTCGCGGCGCTCGAGGCCGAGTTGTGGGCGGGCGACCGCGTCGTGCTGCGCACGCCCAGCGTCCGGGTGGAGTAGCACCGGATGGCCGCGCGCCTTGCGACCCTGCTCGGGCGCCTGGAACGTGCCGCGCCGCGCGCGCGGCCCGCGCTGGCCCGCACCCTGCTTGCGCGCGGCGATCCCTGGGAGGCCTGGCAGGCGCCGCTCGACCGGCTGCACACCCGGGCGCCGGAACGCGAGTTGGCCCTGGCCCGGGTGCTGGAGGCCGAGGCGCGCCGGGCGCATGACCGGCCCCTGGCCGCGCGCTTTGCGCTGGTGGGCGCCCGCGCGTTGCACCGCGCCGGGGCCCCGCGCGAGGCCGCCCGCGCGCTCGGGCGCGCCGCGCGCCTGCTCGCGCGCAGCGGCGAGGAGGGCCTCGCCCTCAAGGCGCGCGTACTGGGGGTGGACGCCCTGGCCCACGCGGGCCGCGTGGCCGACGCGCTCGCCGAGGCCCGTCGCCTGCGCGCGCGGCTCGGCGGCCGGACCCGCCGCGCCTGGCGGGCTGCCTTGGCGGTGAACGAGGCCGGGGCGTTGCGTCTCGGGGGCCGCGTGGGCGAGGCGCGCCGGGGCTTCGAGCGGGCCGCGCGCGCCTTCGACGCGCTCGGCGACCGCCACAGCGCGGCCATCGCGCGCACCAACGCCGCCGTGGCGTGTCTGGACGCGGGCGACGGGGCCGGCGCGCGCCGGCGCCTCGGGCGCGCGATCGCGGCCTTCGAGGCGCTGGGCCAGCCCGACATGCTGCTCGACGCCCGCGAGAACCTGTGCTGCGCCCACGCGCTCGAAGGCGCGCTGGGAGAGGCCATCCGCGGCCTGGAGGGCCTCGTGGCCGAGCAGGAGCGCCGCGGCCTGCGCCGGCGCGCGGCCAGCGCGCGCATGGACCTGGCCGACGTGCTGCGGCGGGCCGGGGACCGGCGCGCCGCGGCCCGGAGCGCCCGCCGGGCGGCCGACGAACTGCGGCGCCTGGGGGCCCGGGCCGAGGAGGTCGAGGCGCTGTGGCAGGCCGCCCAGGCCGAGCCCGAAGCCGCCGTGCGGCGCCGCCTGCGCGCCCGCGCCCGGCGGGCGGCGCGGCGCGCGGCCCGTCCGGGCATCGCGTTGCGCTGCGAGTTGCTCGAGCTCGACGCCGCGCTGGCGGCGGGCCGGCCGCCGCCGGCCGCGGCGCTCACGCACCTCGGGGCCCGCGCGCGGCGGGCCGGCGAGGAGGGCCTCGCGCGCGAGGCCGAGGTGCTGCTCGGGCAGGTCGCCTGGGCGGCGGGACGCGCCGGCCCGGCGGCCCAGGCCTGGCGCGCGGCGCTCCGGGGGGCGGTCGGCCGGCCCTGGATCCGCGCGGCGGCCGAGACCGGCCTTGCGCTCGTCGCGGCGGGCCGCGGGGAGACGGGCGCGGCCCTCGCGCGGCTGCGCCGCGTGGCCCGCTTCCTGGACGCGGTGCGCCACGACCTGCCGGGGCCCTGGTTGCGCACGGCCTTCGTGCTCCAGCAGCTCGACCCGCACCTCCTGCGGGTGGACCTCCTGCTCGACCGCGGCCGGCCGGCCGACCGGCGCGAGGCCGCGGCCCTGCTCGGCGCGCTGGGGGCGCGGCGCTTCCTCGAGCGGGTGCGCCCCGCGCCCGTCGGCCCCGAAGCCGCGCTGCGCCGGCGCCTGGAGGCGATCTACGACCGGCTCGCCCGT
>JAPKHB010000276.1 GCA_026647295.1 Planctomycetota bacterium
GCGCGAGGTTGTAGTCCACCGCGTCGTTGCCCGGCTCGAGCAGGCGCGCGCGCTCGAGGTGGGCGAGCGCGGAGCGGGCGAGGCGGCTGTAGTCCCGCTCCTCGAGGGCGCGATCCTGCCGACCCGCCCGCGCGCCTCCGCCGCGGCCTACGCGAAGATCTGGACGCCGGAGGGCTCGCCACTGCTCGTCCACGGCCGCGCGCTGCGCGACGCGCTGCGCGAACAGGCCCGCGCCGCCGGTTTCGAGGTGCCGATGCCCGCCGGGCCTGCGGCGCCCACAACCGCGCGCTGACCGCCGGCGCGCCGCGCCGGCGGGCGCGCCGGCCCGGCTACCCGAAGAAGGCCAGGATGCCCGCGGCCCGCGCCTCCCAGCGGGCCCGGCGCTCGGGCGTGAGCGGGAGGCCGGGCGGCGCGCCCGGCGTCTTGTTCGCGTCCAGGAGGAAGGCCGCGCCGCCGTGCACCACGAAGTCGAACTTCCCGTAGTCAAAGCCCAGCGCCGCACGGGCGGCCCTCAGGTCCTCGGGCACCTCCACGTCCTGGGCGCGGGCCTGGGAGCCCGCGCGCAGGATGGGATCGGGCCCGAGCAGCCGCCGGCACGAGCCGCGGTCGCCCAGGAAGTGCCACACGCGCACGGCGTACAGCGCCCCCTCGCGCTCCGGCACGAAGCGCTCGACCACCCGCCCGGGGTCGCGCCGCAGGCGCCGGGGCACCTGCGCCAGGCTCCCGAAGACCCGGTAGGCGTCGGGCCGCCGGCTCCAGGGCCAGCGCCACCGTCGCGCGCCGACGCCGCGCTGGCGCTCCGGAGCCCCGCCGCTGTTCAGGTCGGTCTTCACGATCACCGGGCCCGCGACCGGATCGGACGGGCCGACGAGCAGCCGGGAGACCGCCGACTTCCGGATGTCGGCCACGGCGCCGTTGAGCAGGCGCGGGTAGGCGCGCGCCAGCGCGAGGTACTCCGGCGGCACGACCGAAAGGTCCACGTGCAGCAGCGCGAGGTCCGCCGTCACGGCCGCGTCGGGGCCGAAGCGGTGCACGACCTCCAGCCCGAGCGCGCGCCACAGCGGTTCATAGAAGGAGACCATGTAGCGCGAGCGGTCCCGGCCGCGGTCGGCCGCGTGCCAGTGCACGGCGATCCGCCGGCGCGCGCTCACGCCCGCCCCGTCCCGCCCGCGCCCTCGCACGCGGCCGGCTCCAGGACCGTCTGGAAGCGCAGGTCGCCGGGGCGGCTGGCCGCGGCCAGCCGCCCGGCGTGCACGAGCCGGGTCGCGGGGCCCGCCAGCGCGCGCACCCCGCGCTCGAGCGCCTCCGCCCCGCCCGGGGGCTGCGGGCGCCCGAACAGGTCGGCCGGCTGGCGCAGCATCCAGGGCAGGTTGGAGAGGTAGATCGTGTCCGGCGCGGGCCCGGCGCCGGCGGCCCGGCCCAGGCGTGCCAGCGCGGGCCCGGCGCGCCGGACCGCGCGCGCGTCCAGGCACGCCAACTCCACGCGCCCGGCGGCGAAGAGCCCGCGCACGAAGGCGTAGCGCTCGGGGTGCGCGGCGGCCAGCCACGAGCCGGGTCGGCGGCGGTCGGCCTCGATCCACCCGACGAGCGAGTCGAGGAAGCGCCGCGGACGCGGCTCCGGATCCAGGCGTTGGGCGAGCGCCCCCGCGAAGGCCTCCGGGCGCGGGCTCGCCGCCAGCGCCGCGGCCACCGCCCGCCAGGCGTCGCGCTGGTGCCGGTTGACGTCGCACAGCAACGCCGCGACGGAGCCCCGCGCCGCCACGACGTCCAGGTTGCGCCAACCGCCAAAGCCCAGGTGCAGACGCCCCGGCGCCGCGGGCTCGGCCGCGAGCCGGGCGAGCACCTCCTCGGCGCCCGCCTCCTCGCGCATCGTCACGGTGTAGGCTCCGCGGCCGGTCTCGAGCCAGGCGCCGGCCAGCAGCCACTCCCGGGGCGTCCAGTCAAGGTCGGGCCGCACGCGGGCTGGTCCCTCCGGCCGGGGCCCGCCACCGGGCCCCCCGCTATCATGCGCGGACGCCCCGCCGCATGCGGAGGAGTGCATGGACCTGGCACCCTTCCTCGACGCCCTGCTCGCCGACCGCCTGGACAGCGACCGTTTCGAGCACGTCGTGGCCGAGGCCTGGGCGGCCGACCGCTACGCCTTCGAAGGGCCGCCCGGCCTCGCGGGTCGGTTGCGCGCGTGGGCGGCCCGCGCCGCCTCCAGCGGCTACGGCGCCGCCACCGACCGGGTGCGCTTTGCCTGCCGCCTCCTCTTCGGCGGGCCCGGCCGGCCGGGGGGCTTCCTCATCAGCGGCCCCGGGGAGGTGGACCCCGCCGGAGGAATCGGGGGCCGCAACCGTCCCCCCCACGCCCACGCGAGCGGCCGGGTGGCGGTCGTGGTCCGCGGCGGGGCCGCGTTCTTCGTACACCGCCGCGAATCCGGGCGCGACGTGACGGTGGAGGTGCCGCTGCGGCCGGGCGTCGTGCTGCTGTGGCCGCCGGGGGCCCTGCACACCTTCGACGCCGGCGCCCGGGGACTCGACGTGTTCTGCGCGATGGGCGCCTACCTCGCGCCCGACCGCGAACACTTTCCCGTGGCGCCCCCCGGCGGATGGCGGGACCTGGACGCCCTGCCGCGCGTGCGCCGCGAGCCCCTCGCCGCAAGCCTTGCCTCGGCGACCCCGCCGGGCGCCGGGTCAGGGGACGCGTAGGGCCACGAGGCGCTTGGGGTTCCGTCCGACCGGCACCAGGCGCAGGAGCACGCGCCGGTCGCGGTCGACGACGGCGACCGCGCCCGCGCCGGAGGGGTCCGCGGCACAGGCGGCGTAGACCCGCGCCCCGTCGGGCGAGAAGGCGATCCAGGCCGGCGCCCCCGGAAGGCGCACGCGCCCGAGGACGGCGAGGTCCGCCGCCCGGTGCACGACCAGGCCCGGGTCGAGCCGGTCCGCGGCCCAGACCTCCCCCGCCGGGGCCCACACGCCGAGCCCGTGCGCGGGCGTCCGCTCGGCGGGATCGCTGCCGGGGGGCCGCGGCCACTCGACGCGCGCTCGCTCGCGGCGCGCTTCGAGGTCCCAGGCGACGAAGCCCGCCAGGCCGCTCAACTGGAGGTACAGCGTGCGGGCGTCGGAGGCCGCGGCCAGGGGGCGCGGCTCGCCCGGCAGCGGATCGCGCGAGAGCACCCGCTCGGCGTCCCCGTCCAGCGTGACCAGCGCCCGCCCGGAGAGGTCCGAGACGTAGACCCGCCCGCCGGCGGCGATCGCGTTGTGCCCGGAGAGCGGACGCGCGCCGCCGGCGGCCAGGGGCAGGCTGCGCACCAGGACCCGGCGCGTGACGTCCACGACGTGCACCTGGGCCGCCTCGAAGTCCGGGACGCAGAGCAGGCGCCCGGCGGAGGTGAGCGCCGGCTGGTGCGGGTGCCGGCCCACGGCCACCTTCCAGGCCACGCGGTGCTCGGCCGTGTCGACGGCCAGCACCCAGCCCGGGTCGTGGCCCGCCGTCACGTAGATCCAGCGGCCGTCGGGCGCGGCGGCCAGCCCGTGGGGCCGGGCCCCCAGCGCGACCCGCCCGGCCTCGCGCGCCTGCGCCGGGTCCAGGACGGAGAGGGACTCCTCCCCGGCGTTGACGACCACCACGCGTTCGCCCGGGGGCAGGCGCAGCCCCGGCGCGGGCGCCGGCGGGTCGCCGCAGCCGGCCCCCCCGCCGGCCAGGGCGGCGCCGAGGAGGAACGGTCGGAGCCGGTAGAGCGCGCGCTTCGTGGGTGCCTCCCGCGGGCGAGGCTACCCTCGACGCCGCATGCCGTCGGCGCTCTTCCTCCAGACCTTGACCGAAGACCCCGTCACCTACGTCAGCGTGGTGGTCGGGGTCGTCGTGAGCATCGTGCTGCACGAACTCGGACACGGGGTCGCGGCGCTGTGGCAGGGGGACGACACGCCGCGGGTCAGCGGCCACATGACCTGGGACCCCCTGGTGCACATGGGCGCCCTCTCGCTCGGCCTCCTGATGGTCGTGGGCATCGCCTTCGGGGCGATGCCGGTGGACCGGACGCGCTTCCGGTCGCGCCGGGGCGACCTGTACGTCGCCGCGGCGGGGCCCGCGACCAACCTGCTGCTCGCGGGCGTGGCCCTCACCCTGCTGGGGGTGTGGTGGGCGGCGACGGGCCCCGCCGCGGGCGGCCTGGCCCGCAACGCGCAGTACTTCCTGCAGATGCTGGGCACCATGAACATCGTGCTCTGCCTCTTCAACCTGCTGCCGATCCCGCCGCTGGACGGATCCACGGTGCTCGCGAGCCTGCTGCCGGGCTACCGGCGTTTCGTCTCCAACCCCGACAACCAGCCCTTCCTGATGGGCGGCCTCGTGGTGGCCTTCGTGCTCGCCGGCCCGCTCATCGAGGTGGCCTACGCGGCGACCGGCCGCTACCTGGCCCTGTTCGGCCCCGGGTAGCGGCCCCCGGCGAGGCCCGCCGGGCGCCTTCGGGGCGGTCCGGCGGTAGGATCTGCGCCGTCCTGGTGTGGGAGTCCTCGCATGGTTCGTGGCGCGTGGCGCAGCCTGGGGGCCGGGCTGCTCGGGGTCGTGCTGGCGCTGCGGCCCGCGGGGGCCGCGGATCCCGAGGCCCCGGCCGTCGAGGGGCCGGGCACCTGGCCCTGCGCGTCCGGGGGGCCGGCGCGGACACGCGAGGGCACGGGCCGGGCGGTCCGGGAGCGTCCGGTCGTGGCCTGGACGCTCACGCTGGCGCCGGCCGGCGCGGGTCTGGAGTCCGAGCCGCTGGCCTGGCGCCGGCAACTGGTCCTTGCGGTCCACCTCGGCCGCGGCGTCCGCCAGGTCCAGGTGCTCGACCTGGCCACCGGCGCCCCCCTGGCCGCGCCGCTACGCCTGAAGACCGGGGCGCCCCTCCTGCCCGTGCTGGTGGGCCGGGCCGTGGTCGTGCAGGGCGCGCCGGGGCGGCTGGAGGCCTACCTCGTCGAGGCGGGGCGCCTGCAGCGCGTGGCGAGCCTGGCCCTGCCGGAGCCCGCGCTCAGCACCCTGGTGCACCGCGGCCGGGTGATCGCGCTCTGCGAACGCCACGTGGTGGCCTGGGACCCGCCGCACCCCGCGCCAGCCTGGACCTCGACCCCGCCCCGCACCTACGCCGGCGAGGTCGCGGCGCGCGACGACGAGGTGTACGCGGTGGCCTACGGGGACTCCGAGGGCACGCTGTACGCGCTGGACTGGGCCGGAGGCTGCTCTGAAACTCAAGGAGATCTCCTATCTGCACGCGGAAGCCTATCCCGCAGGCGAGATGAAGCACGGCCCGCTGGCGCTGGTGGAGCCGGGGGTGGTGATAGTAGGTCTCTGCACGCAGCCCAATACCCACGAG
>JAPKHB010000277.1 GCA_026647295.1 Planctomycetota bacterium
CTCAAGCCGCCCGCGCGCAGCACCCCCTTTGCCAAGACCCGGCACGCGCCAGCGTGCCGGTCTTGCACAGTCCGCGCGGGAGCGCGGAGGAAATGGGAAGCGGCCGTGCTCAGGAGCGAGGGTGTTCGATCGTCAAGAGGCGCCCCTTGCGCCGGGGCGCTCCGGCGGCCCGTGCGCAGCACCCCCCCTGCCACGAGGGCGGGCGCGAAGCGCACGCGCGAGTGCACAGTCCGCGCGGCTGCGCGGAACCGACGTCCAGCGCGCGTCCGCTTTCTTCGCACCCCTCGAATGATGCACCGGAGCCTGGCTCCGTATGGTCATTCGGGGATGAAGGCGACGAGGCGGGCGTCGCGCTCGGGCTTGAGCGGGGTGTCGGCCGTGTCGATCTGCAGGCGGCCGGCGGGCGAGACCGAGAAGAGCACGATCGCCTCATCGCCGTGGCGCTTGCGGAAGTCCTCGTAGGTGAATTGCTCCGTCAGGGGGGTGACGTGCGGCCGCCCGGCCGCCGCGAAGCGCCGGGCGAGGCGGTAGGCGTCCACGTCCCCCGCGAAGAGCCGTCGTCCCCGCAGCCCCGGCGCCTCCACGCCTAGGGGCCGGCCGGCGGCGCGCGGCACGCTGTCGGTGGCGATCTGGTACACGTTGCGCCGGCCGAACTCGTGGGCCATCTCCGCGCACACCAGCGTGTTGACCTCGTCGTTGGGCGTGAGCGCCAGCACGCGGCCCATGTGGGTGAGGTCGACGTGCTCCAGGAAGTTGGCGTCCAGCACGTTGCCCTGGTGGGCCTCCAGGCCCTCGAGGCGCGCGTCGCGGACGTTGTGCCGGTTGGTGTCGATGAGCAGCACCTCGACGCCCAACTGTCCGAGCGCGGCGGCCATCGCCCGCGCCCACGGCTGGGCGCCGACGAAGACGCAGCCCTGGGGGTCGGGCACGGAGAGGCCCAGCCGGCGCGCGAGCCAGGGGGCCGTGAGGCCGTAGACCACGACGGTGCCCACGATGACCAGGAAGACCACCGGCAGCAGGTGCTCGGCGCCGGGCACGCCCTGCTCGACCAGCGCGAGGCCGAACACGCTCGCCACGGCGGCCGCCACGATCCCCCGCGGGCACAGCCAGGCGACGAAGACCCGCTCCTTCCAGGTGAGCGTCGTGCCCCAGGTGCAGACGAGCGCCGCCAGCGGGCGCACCACGAGCAGCAGGGCGCCCAGGAAGGCGAACGCGCGGGCGTCCAGCACGGAGAGCTGTTCGCGCGTGAGCCGGGCGGCGAGCAGCACGAAGAGCAACGAGATCAGGAGCACCCGCAGGTTCTCCTTGAACTCGAGGATCGGACGCACCTGGGCCCCGCCGAGGTTGGCGGCCACGACGCCCATGGCCGTGACGGCCAGCAGGCCGCTCTCCTCCTGGAGCAGGTTGGTCCCCGCGAACAGGCCCACCACGAGCGCGAGCGTCACCGGCCCCAGCAGGGTTTCGGGCACCCAGTGGCGGCGCAGCACGGTGACCAGGAGCAGGCCGCCCAGCACGCCGCCCCCGCCGCCGCACAGCAGCGTGAGCAGCACGCCCACGCCCCCGTGGCCGGCCGCGACGTCCAGGCTCCCCAGGCTCAAGCCCTCGTACACCAGCACGGCCATCAGCGCGCCGACCGGGTCGATCAGGATCCCCTCCCAGGTGAGGATCGAGCCCGTCGGGCCGCGCGGGTGGATGTGGCGCAGCAGCGGGCCCACGACGGTGGGCCCCGAGACGATGAGGATCGCGCCGAGGAGCACGGCGATGCCGAGCGGAAGGCCGAGCAGCCCGTAGGCGAGCGCCGTGGCCAGCGCCCAGGTGACCAGGGCGCCCACGGTCACCAGCCGCAGCACGACCTTGCCGTGGCCCTTGAGGTCGGCGAGGTTGAGCCCCAGGCCGCCTTCGAAGAGCACCACGCCCACCGCCGCGGCGACGAGCGGAAAGAGCAGGTCGCCCAGGAGCCGGTCGGTGTCCACCCACCCCAGCCACTCCGGGCCGGCGAAGAAGCCCGCGCAAAGCAGGAGCAGGATCGACGGCAGGCGCAGGCGCCAGGCCAGCCACTGGGCCCCAATGCCCAGGAGGAGGAGGATGGCCAGGGCGGGGAGTCCGGTCATGGGCGGGGCCGGCGGGGACGGGGGGGTGGGACGGGGCTCGGCGAGAGCCTACGGCGGCCGATCCACCGCGGTCCATAAGCGCCGCGGGCGGCCCGGCGCCGGCCGGCGTGGTAAGGACGGGGGACGCCGCCTCCCCCGGCGCCCGAGGGCCGCGCCGTGGGCGGGACGGCCCGGCCGCGCGGGGGGCCCGGCGGTGGGAGGTCTTGTGCACCTGGTCACCTGGAACGTGAACTCGATCCGCGCCCGGCTGGACCGGGTCGTCGCCTTCGTCACGCAGCGCCGGCCCGACCTCCTGGCGCTCCAGGAGCTCAAGTGCGAGGCGGCGGCCTTCCCGCGCGCCCCCTTCGAGGCGCTGGGCTACACGCTCGCCGTGCACGGCCAGAAGACCTGGAACGGGGTCGCGCTGCTCGCCCGGGGCGCGCTCGAGGACGTCGAGACCGGGCTCGCCGGCGAGGACCCGCCCCAGGCGCGCCTGATCGCCGCCACCTACCGGGGCGTGCGGGTGGTCAACGTGTACGTGCCCAACGGCGAGTCTCCCGAGAGCCCGAAGTTCGCCTACAAGCTCGCCTGGCTCGACCGCTTCGGGCGCTGGCTCGCCGAGCGCCACGCCCCCGCGGCGCCGCTCCTGGTGGCCGGCGACTTCAACGTCGCCCCCGAGGACCGCGACGTGCACGACCCCGACGCCTGGCGCGGGCAGGTGCTCTTCCACCCCGCGGAGCACGCCCGGCTCGCGCGGCTCGCCGCCTGGGGCCTTCACGACCTCTTCCGCAAGCACCACCCCGAGCCGGGCCTCTACACCTGGTGGGACTACCGGCGCCTGGCCTTTCCGCGCAACGCCGGCCTGCGCATCGACCTCGTCCTGGGCACCGCGCCGGTGTACGCGCGCTGCGCGGCGGCGCGGATCGAGCGCGAGGAGCGCAAGGGCAAGGGCCCGAGCGACCACGCCCCCGTCAGCGTCGAGTTGCACCCGTGACGCCGGCGTAGGCCGCGCGCAACTCGGCCACCTCGTCGGCGGGGGCGTGGTGGCGCGCGAGCCAGGCGCGGGCCGCCGCGCGGCGGCGCTCGGCGGCCGCGGGCGACTCCGCCAGCAGCGCCCGGTGGAAGGCCACGAGCGCCGCCGTGTCCGAGGGGTCGAAGAGCGTGCCGGGCGCGGGGGCCGGATCGAAGAGCTCGACGTTGCCCGGCACGCGCCGGGCGAAGACGGCGCAGCCCGCGGCCAGCCCCTCCAGCAGGGCGTTGCTCCCGCCTTCGTGCCGCGAGGTGTTCCAGACCACGTCGGCCGCGAGGTAGGCCCCGCCCATGGCCACCGGGGGCAGCGTCTCCCAGCGGGCGTAGGGCGCGCGGGCGAGCGCGCCGAGCAGCGCGGCGTGGGCGTCGGGCTCGAGCGCGGGTCCCAGCAGGCGCAGCGTGAGCGCGACGCCGGCCGCACGGAGGCGTTCGGCCAGGTCGAAGGCGAGCAGCGGGTCCTTCACCGCCCGGATCCCGGCCGGGAGCAGCACGCGCAGCGGTCCGTCCCGCGCCGGGCGCGGGTCCGCGGCCTCCACGAACACGCCGCGGCGCACGCGCGCGTAGGGCACGCGGTGGCCCAGCAGGCGCTCGAGCAGCGGGCCCACGGCGTCGAACGCGCCCAGCACGAGGTCGGCCGCCCGCAGGATGCGCGCCACCTCGGCGCCCTCGGGGTGCCCTTCGCGCAGCGCCCACAGGTCGGTCCCGCCCAGGCTCACCACCAGCGGCCGGCCGAGGCGCCGGGCGAGGTCAAGGCCCGCGGGCCCGGCGCGCAGCGCGTGGTGCGCGTGCACGAGGTCGGGCGCGGCGCCCGCGGGGGCCGGCGCCCCGGGCTCCACGGCACGGGCGTGCGTCCCGCCCTCGATCAATGCGGCGAGCCAGCGCGCCACGGTGGTGGCGTTGCCCCGCACCGGCGGCCCGAGGGCGTCGCTCACCAGCAGGACGTTCAGGCTCACGCGCGCAGGTGCTCGAAGAAGGTGGAAGGGCGCCAGCCTGCGGCGGCCAGGCGAGCGCGCAAGCCCGGGTGGCGCAGCAGGCGCGCCTCGCGCTCGCGGTCGGGGTGCTCGGTGAAGGGCGAGCCCGGGCGCGCGCCCGGGTGGACCATCAACTCGGCGACGCCGGTGAAGCCCGCGGGGGGCAGGCCCGCGAGCAGCGCCGCTTCGCACGGCGGCTCGTCCAGGCCCAGGGCGGCGAAGGCGTCCGGGGCCCGTAGCGGCGCCCCGAGGCGGGCCCGCAGCAGGGCGCCCAGGCGCGCCAGGTCGGCCGCCGCCCCCAGGCCCGGCAGCCCGCCCGACCCCGGGGCCGGCGCCGGCACGCGCACGAACGCCGGCCGGCCCCGGCGCGCGAGCACGTCGAGGAGCGCCTCGCGCGCCCCCGGGAGCACGTGCACGTGGTTGTGTCCGTCCACGTGGTCGGGCTCGAAGCCCAGCCGCGCGGCGCGGGCCAGTTGCGCCTCGAGTTCGGCCGCGAGCCCGGCCCGGGTCGCGGGCTCCTCGAGCCCGCCGGCGAGCGCCCGCTCCCAGAGCCCGCGCTTTCCGAGCGCAAAGCGCCCCGCGGCGTCGGTGAGCGGCGGCCGCGGCCCGGCCGCGGCGAAGCCCTCCGTCAGGTTCCAGTGCAGGCCGAGGCCCAGCCCGAGCGCGAGCGCCGCGTCCACGAAGGCGGGTGCGGTCGGGCCGGTCACGGCCACGGACGCGCTGCGCAGCACGCCGCGCGCCGCCGCCTCCAGGATCGCCAGGTCGCTCGCACGGTGCAGGCCCGCGTCGTCGGCGTTGACCACCAGCCAGCGGCTCACGGCCCGCGCGCCTCGACCACGAGGCCCACCAGGAACTCGCGCGCGCCGGCGGCGTCCGCCGCGGGATCGGGCTCGCGCCACAGGAAGGAACGGCCCTCCGCGTGGCGCTGGCGCCAGGCCGGGCGCAGCGCGGCGTGTTCGCCCGGGCCCAGTTCGCGCCGGTCCCAGGCCCGCAGCCGGAGGTCGAAGTCCCGCCCGAGGCGCGCGAGCAGCCCCGGAGAGAGCAGGGAGTGGACGAAGAGCCACAGGTGCGTGGGCCGGCCGCGGGCGAGCAGCGCCTCCCGCAGCGCCTCCAGGTGCGCGTCCCCCTCGGGGCCCGCGAGCGGGCCGCGATGGAACGATTTTTCCGTCTGCTTCTGGAATCAAACTACGTTGCCACGCACAAAAGAATCAACGCCGCGCTC
>JAPKHB010000278.1 GCA_026647295.1 Planctomycetota bacterium
GGGCGAGGTCTGGGCGCAGATCAGCTTGCCGGTGAGCCTGCTCTGCCACAGGTGCCAGGAGGCGGGTTCCGCGCTGGCAGGCGGGCTCAGGAAGAGGCCGACGATGAGCAGGCTGGCCAGCAGCGCCCGGCGGTGCCCCGGCCCCACCAGGCCGCGGGCCAGGTGCGGCACGACCAGGCCCACGAACCCCACCAGGCCGGCCTGGGCCACGCTCAACGCCGCGAGCAGGCAGGCGGCCCCGCCCACCCACAGCAGCGTCCCCCGCAGGTCGACCCCGGTGGCTGCGGCCGCCTCCTCCCCCAGCGCGAGCGCGTCCAGGTCCCGCGCCCGCACGAAGGCGACGCCTCCGCCCAGCAGGAGCCCCAGCGCGAGCAGGCCCGCCTCGGACAGGGTCGCCTGGCCCAGGTCGCCCAGCAGCCAGCGCAGCACGATGTGCCAGTCGCGCACGCCGGCGTGCAGGAGTACGGTGGCGACGGCGTGGACGAAGGCCCCGACGGCGATCCCCGCCAGGAGCACGGTCACCGCGGGCGTGCGCGTCGCGCGGCGGGCGAAGGCGAAGATCAGCGCCGCCACCGCCAGCGCCCCGGCGAAGGCGGCGGGTGCCCGCACGCCGGCCGGCGGCATGCGTCCCGGCTCGGCGCCGGCGAGCCAGAGCGCCGCGAGGGTGACGCCGAGCAAGGCCCCCGGCCCCACGCCGAGCAGGTAGGGCTCGGCCAGGTCGTTGCGCAGCAGCCCCTGGAAGAGGAGCCCCGCCACCGAGAGTGCGGCCCCCACCCCCAGACCCAGCAGCACCTGCGGGAGGCGCACGCGGACCACGATCTCCTCGGCCAGCAGGTCGTCCCCGCGCCCGAGCAGGGCGTCGAGGACCTGGGCCGGCGCGAGGTCGGCCGCGCCCAGGCACAGGCCGACCGCCGCGCAGGCCAGCGCGAAGAGGAGCAGGGCCGCCAGCGTGGCGCCGGCCCGCGCGGCCCCGCGCCGGGCCCGAAGGCGCCCCGCGCCGCTCACCGCGCCCCCCCGCCCGGGGCCGCGCCCCGCGCCCAGGCCGCCACGACCGCGCGCAGTTCCGCCAGCGCCCCCAGGATGCGCGGGCCGCCGCGCAGGAAGCGGTCGTCGGAGAGGTCGAACCAGCGTCCGGCCGAGAGCGCCGGCACGCGCGCCCACCGGGCGCGGATCCGCTCCGGCGGCGGTCCGACGGTCGAGAGGATCACCTCCGGGGCGCGCGCGAGCACGAGTTCCTCCGAGAAGGGCCCGCTCGCCCCCGCGGGCAGGTCGCAGGCGACGTTGGCCAGGCCCGCCTCGCGGGCCAGGTCGTCGAGCAGGGAGCCCGGCCCGAGCGCGTAGAGCGGATCCCAGTCGCCCACGATGAGCGCGCGCAGGGGCGGGTGCCCGGCCCAGGGCCCGAGGCGCGCCCACTCGGCGTCGAAGGCCGCGAGCGCGGCGCGCGCCGCGTCGGTGTCGAGCACGGCGGCCAGCACCGCGAGGGCGTCGCGCAGGTCGGCGAGGCTGCGGCTGGTTTCGAGCAGGAGCACGGCCGGCAGGCGCGCGCCCAGGCGCCCGAGGTCCCGGCGCAGCAGGCGCCGGTCGGCGACGACGAGGTCGGCCCGGGCCGCCAGGAGGCCCTCGACGTCGAGCGGCTGCACGCCCACCCGGCGGGGCGCGGGCGCCTCCGGCGGCGGATCGCACCAGGGCGAGACGGCCACCAGGCGACGGCCCGCGCCCATCCACGCCAGCGCTTCGGTCAGGCCGGGCAGCACGCTCGCGATGCGCGCGGGGCGGCGCGGGACGCGCTGCTCGACGCCGTGCAGGGTGAAGACGACGACGTCCTCCGCTACCCGCAGCGCCGCCAGCGCCCGGGCGGGCGCCGCGGCCGCCTCCTCCCAGCAGGGCGGATCGCCCCGGCCGCCCCCGAAGGCGAGGTAGCCGAGCAGGCCAAGCGGAGGGAGGGCGAGCAGGAGCCCGAGGACGACGCGCGCGTTCACGGGGCCCGGGCTCCGAGCCGGGGGAGCACCAGCGGCACCCCCCGCGGGTGGGGCAGCACCTCCACGGGCCCGAAACAGGGTTCGAGGCGCTCGGCGCGGAGCACCTCGGCGGCGGATCCGGTCGCGACCAGGCGCCCGCGGTCCATCAGGGCCACGCGATCGGCGCGCAGGGCCGCCAGGGTGAGGTCGTGCAGCACGGCGAGGACGGCCGGCCGGTGGGGGGCGGCGGCGACCGCGTCCAGCACCCGGACGCGGTGGGCCAGGTCCTGGTGCGCGGTCGGTTCGTCCAGGAGCAGCACCGGCGCCTCCTGGGCGAGCGCGCGGGCGAGCGCCACGCGCTGGCGCTCGCCGCGCGAGAGCGTGCCGGCCGGGCGCTCCTGGAGCGGCCCGAGCCCGAGCGCCTCGAGCGCGGCCTGGACGGCGGCCCGGTCGTGGGCCTCGAGGCGCCCGAAGGCCCCGCGCCAGGGGTGGCGCCCCAGCGCCACGAGGTCGCGCACGCAGAAGGCGCCCGCCTCTTCCTCCTCGGCGGCGACGTACGCCACGCGCCGGGCGTGCTCGCGGCGCGAGAGCCCCGGGGCCGGTTCGCCCAGGACCTGCACCTCGCCCCGGGCCGCGGGCAGGAGCCCCGCCAGCGCGCGCACCAGCGTCGTCTTGCCGGCGCCGTTGGGGCCGACCAGCGCCACCAGTTCGCCGGCCGTGAGCGCAAGGTCCACGTCCTCCACGATCGCCCGCCCCCCCAGAGTGACGCACAGCCCATGGGCCGAGAGGGGGTGGCGCATCGCCGCAGCCTACCGCGGCGCCGCTCACGCCACCCAGCGCAGGCGGCGCGGCAGGCGGGAGGCGAGCCAGGCGTCCAGGCCCCAGACCCTCCCGGCGGCGACCAGCGCGAGCGCGAGCAACGCGACGGCGAAGATCCAGTTGGTGCTGCGCGCCGCGGTGAGGAAGTAGAGCCCCTTGGCCAGGCCGAAGGCCGCCATCAGGAAGGCGCCCAGCAGGCCCATCAGGCGCACACCCGCGCCCAGGACGAGGGCGACCCCGAGCAGGCCCTCGAAGACCAGGATCGCGGGCCCGAAGAAGTGCGCCCCCGGGAGCATCACGGCCGACAGGAAGTCGGCGTACCAGGTCCACGTGACGCCCAGGACCTCGGGCGGGCTCTCGATCCCCTGGCGGACCAGGGGTTCGTACTCGTAGGTCACGAAGAGGTCGAAGGCCTCGCCCAGTGGCACCCCGGCGGCGAAGACCTTGTAGTGGAAGGCGTCGAGGAACACGGCGCCGAGGTAGACCCGCAGCAGGAACACGCCCAGGCGCGCGGGCCACAGCGCCGGCGGTCGCGGCGCGCGCCCGCCGCCCGCCCCGGGGCGGGTCCGGGGAGCCGCGCGGCGCCCGCTCATCGCCCGACGCCGATCTCCAGCCCGCCCCCGGGCTCCGGGGGCCGCAGCAGCGGGCCGCCGTACTCCTTGCGCACCAGGACCCCCTGCGCGTCGAAGTGCAGCATCAGCGGCCGCGGCCGGCCCGCCGGGTCGTTCACCCAGTAGCCCAGGCTGCGCAGGCGCCCGTTGGGCCAGCGTGCGCGCTCGCGCGCGAAGGGAAACTCGCTCAAGATCCACTCGCCGTCGACGCCGGGGTTGAGGCTTTGCACCTGGGCGAAGGAGAGCCGGTCCCCCGTGGCGGTGGCGACGCTTCCGCACCCGGTCGCCGCAAGGCAAAGGCAGAGGAGGACCGCGACGCGCATGGGCGCCCCACTCTACCCGCCGCCTCCCCCGGCCCCGAGGCCCTGCGCCGCGTTGCCGCCCCCCGTCCCCCGGACGTTCCGCCCGGGCGCGCCCCTGCGGCCCATCCCGGTTGCCCCGGCGCCCCCGCCCAACCGCCGCCTACGACCCACCCTCGGTACGCGCCGTCCGGCACGACGGCGAACCACCCGGAGAAGCAGCGCCACGTCAAGCCCTCCCCCGGGCGCGTACCACTCCCACACGCTGTCCGAGGGGCCGCCGCCCGGCGGAGCCTTCGCCGTTCCCACCACCGGGTCCGTGGGCCGCGCCCCGCGCCGCCACGGTTGTCGAGAACTCCACGCAAAGGTGCCGCTCGGTCTGAAAGGGAGCAGGCTTCCCTGTTGCAGGCTTCTCACGTGCACGCTCCGTGCTCAAATGACCTCCCAGAGGACCGTTGGGCTGAGCGTTACGGTGTCTACGAAGGTCGCGGCGACTTGATCCACGAGGTCCATCGGCAAGCTGTACTTCCGTGCGATCGGGTCTGACGCGGAGCACTGACACAGAGCACCGCTGAGTGGGCTATACGTGGATTCCATCGAGCACCAATCCCCAGATGGCCCAGGCTCCGCCGATCAACAGGGGGATACCCGCATAGTACCGATCCGCTGTCCAAATGGAAAGGACCCATATCACGGCAAGCAACACGCCAACCAGGCTCACGCCCAGCCCCCCGACCACGAATGGAGAGATGAGAACCTGGAGCGCGGAACTCCGTTGGTGTCCGGCAAAGCCGAAGTAGGCGCCCGCGAAGCCGATCGCTGACGCTGCCAACCACGTCGCAGCCAACCGCAGGGTAATCGGAGGGAGAGTCACCCTCTTGCCATCTCCGGACGTCGGGAGGCGCGTGCAAGCGTGGGGCCGCAGTAGGAAAATCGAGAGTACATATGGCGCTCGTCCCTAGCTGGCACTTGGCGCGGGTTCTCGGCCGCCTTCTCGTCGGGGCCACCGCAGCCCCGAGTACGAGCGGATACTACTCTGGGGATCTCCCCGGTGCGAGCGAACTGAGTTCCGTCTGCCCCTGCTCGTACTTCGGCCCGAGCCCTCGCGCGGGGCGAGGGACGCCAAGTGCCAGGAAGGCCCAGGGGGAGGCGCTCATCCTCCAGTCGCGCCGAGCAGCCGTGGTGGAAACCCGCGAATGGGCAGGTCCCTATCGGTATCCCCGCAACTTTCCCTCAACCCACGCATCCCGGGCCTCGCTCCACTCCGGCATTTCCTGCTCACACTCCTCCCCCTGGCGCTCCTCCTCTTCGCTTCCAGAGGGAGGGTGATCCTCGTGGTACCCCGGAATGTCGTCGTCGTCGAACGGCACTACATCTCTCACCCAGTGCCAGAATCCATTCCACGCATCACCGACGCCCCAGTCACAGTTGCCGTTGGCGTCCCGGCTTACCTTGCCGTCATCCAGCCGCGCGAACTCGCCAAACGCGCCCGTTCGCGCAAGGAAGCGCAACAGGGCGCAACGGGACGAAGCAGGGATGGAGCGCCCGATGAGATTCGAACTCACGACATTCAACCT
>JAPKHB010000279.1 GCA_026647295.1 Planctomycetota bacterium
GTCCAGCCCGTCGCGCGTTGCGCCCTGGTCGTCCACGAGCCCGCCCGGCGCCCAGCGCAACAGGTCGGCGAGGAGCGTGCGGGCGCGCAGCGCGTCGTGGGCCCGCAGGCGCCACGAAGCCTCGTGCAGTTGGAGTTGCGCGGCGCGCGTCAGCCGGGCCTCGCGCGGTCCCCCCGCGTCGAGCAGCGGGGGATCCAGGCGCAGGTCGGCCGCCAGGTCGGCGGCGCCCCGGAAGTCGCCGGCGGCGGCGCGCCGCCGCATCAGGCGTTCCCGCGCCGTCGCCGCCGCCCGCGTCCCGGGCCAGGCCCGGACCAGGGCCGCCAAGGCCTCTTCCGCCCCTCCCGCCTGGTCCAGCGCCGCCGCGGCCCGGGCGTCCCGGTCCTGCGCGAGAGCGCGGCCGGCCGCCCCCTCGAGGCCCGCGCGCAGCCAGCGCTGGGCCAGCAGGTCGGAGCGCAGCACCTCCGAGTCCCCCGCGCCCGGCAGCGGTTCGCGGCCCACGCCGCCGGCCACCACCCGCTGCAGGCCGCCGGGACCGCGCCCGGTCTCGACCCACGCGGACTCCCCGTCCGCGAGCCAGTCCCCCAGGACCTGCGCCGCGGCCCCCTCGGCGCCGCCGGCTCGTAGGCAGCCCACCAGCCGGTGGCGCAGCGCCGCCCGCACCCCGGCGGGGAGCGCCGGCAGCAGCGCCCGCAGGCGCGCCCGGGGCGCGGGCGCGGCCAGCCACCCGGGCAGGCCCTCGTCGGGCACCTGATGCAGCAACTCCGCCCCCAGCCGCGCGAGCAGCGCCGCGCGCGGCGCCCCCGGCGCCAGCGCCGCCGCCTCCTCGATCGCGCCCAGCAGCCCGGACACCTCCCCCCGCACGCCCGCCACCACCGCGCGCCGCAGCAGCCCCCGCGCGGGCTCGTCGGCCCCTCCCCCCGCCAGGGACTCGGCGAGGCTCCGCTCGGGCAGCAAGGCGACCAGGCGGTCCTCGTCCAGCACGAGCCACCACGGATGGGCGGACACGACGTCGGCCAGGTCCAGGCGCAGCCGGGGCGCGGGGTCCTCCGGCTCGCCGGCGCTGAGCGGCCCCCCCGGCGATCCGGGCGCGAGCGCGAGCAGGCGCCAACCGTCGCTGCCCACCCACCAGCCGCCCACCTCGGCCACCCGGCCGTAGATCGACTGCTCCTCGCCCCAGGGGTCGCGGACCCAGCGCCGCACGCTCCCGTCGGCCGCGTCGAGTTCGAGCACCTGGGCGCCCACGAGCGCGACGACCGGGCGACCCGCCGCGTCCGGGCGCACGCCGACGAGTTGCCAGGGACATCCGGCGGCCTCCGGCAGGCGCGCCCGCCAGCGCTCTGCGCCGCTGTGCCGCGCGAGGCACAACACCTCGGGACAGTCCATCGGGGCCACGATCCACGCGTCGCCGTGCGCCCGCGGCGCGTTGCCCACGCGGGCGCCCACGTCGGCCCCCGGGCTGTCCTGGTGCGGATAGCGCGGCAGCGCCCGCACCCAGCGCACGCGCCCGTCAGCCAGGCCCACGCCCGCCACGAAGCCGGCGTGGGGCTGCACGCACAACTCGTCGCCGGCCAGGACCGGCGGCGCACCCCAGGGCAGCGCCTGCACGAAGGGACTCGGCGCGTGGCGGGGCAGCAGCGCCCGGTCGGGCGAACGCCCGCCCGTGCCCGCCGCGAGCCAGGTGACCGCCCGCGGCGCCCCCGTCGCAAGGTCCAGCGTCGCCAGGTACACCTCCGCCCCGCCCGCCAGGCACGCGAAGAGCGCAAAGACCCGGTCGCCCACCACCAGCGGGGGCGAGATGCAGCCGCAGTCCATGCGCCCGAGCACGGGGTGGGTCTCCTGTGCGGTGCCGGTGCACCAACGCAGGGCCCCGGTCGCGGCGTCCAGCGCCACCAATCGCGTGCGGCACTCCTGGCCCTGCTGCTGCGCGCCCCACTCCTCGCCCTGGTAGGGGTACTCGGCCGTCGCGACCGGGTCGCCGAGCACGGTGAGGACCACGTCGCCGGCCGCAACCACCACCCGGTGCGGCAGGTCGGTCTCCTGGTAGCGCTCCAGCGCCGCGTGCAGCGCGGGCGGCGGGTCCGCGGGGAAGGTCCAGAGCACCGCGCCCGTTGGCAGGTCCACCGCCCGGACGCGCCGCCCGGCGTGAACGAAGACCCGGTCCCCCCGCACGGCGAGCGCGGCGCTCACCAGCGTGTTCCAGCCCTCGCCGCTTCCGTCGGAGGTCAGCGCCCGGCGGTCGGCAAGGTCCAGGCTCCACAGCCCGCGCAGTTCCTCCCCGTCCGCAAACGGCGGCGGGCCGGCCGGGGGCGCGCTGGCGGCCCCCTCTTCCCGCGCGGCCGCCACGACCCCCGCCAGCGTCCGCACCCGCCCGGCGCGCGCGACCGCGACGTCGGCGAGCGCGGCCTGGTCCTCCAGCAGCGCCGCAAGGCCGCCCGCGTCGCCGAGCCGCACGAGGGCCTCGGCGAGGCGCACCGCCACGGCCGCACGCGCCCAGGGCGCCGCCGAGGACTCGAGCCGCAGCCAGGCCTCGAGCGCCCGGGCCGCCTCCAGGTCCTGCCCGCGCTCCTCCGCCAGGTCGGCGCGCAGGAGCCATGCCCGTCGGCCGGCGGGCAGGGCGCCGTAGTCCTCCGCCAGGCGGACCAGGGCCGCGGGCGCCCCCCGCGCGGCCACCCGTTCCAGGGCCTCGGCCGCCGGCCCCCAGCGCTCCGCGAGACGGGCGGCGAAGGGTTCGCCCAGGCCAAGGAGAGCCTCGGCCGCCAACTCCCGCACGGGCAGCAGCAGGCCCGCGTCCCGCGCGCGCGCCCGGCGCCAGGAGGCGGCGGGCAGGAGCGCCTCGCCGTGCATCTCGCACAGGGAGACCAACTCCGTGAAGGCGGCCTCCGCGTCCCCGGTCAGCAGCGCCCGTCCCACCGCGGCGGCCCGGCGCGTCACCTCCCCGAGGGGATCCGCGCGGACGGCCGAGGGTACCGGCGCGTCGCCGCCCCCCGGCCCTTCGGGCGGGTCCGGGTCCTCCGCCCGGCCGCCTCCCGCACCGGCCGCGAACACGAGGAGCGCGGCCAGGAGCGCGGCCAGGAGCACGGCCGGGCGGGGTCCGCGGCGCGACGGGACCGGGCGGTCACGCATCGGGATCGAACCTACCACGCCTCGATCCGCCCGGGCCCCGCGAGCCTGCGCGCGGCCTGGCGCAGGGCCTCGGGCGCCACGCGTTCGAGTTGGGGCAGGATGCGCCGGCGGCGGTCGACATCGGGAAACCGGTGCGGGTGGGCATGGACGTAGCGCACCAGGTCCCGGAGGGCCTGGCGGTAGCCCCCGGCGTGCGCCTCGGGCGCGCGTTCCTCCACGGGGAGGAACTCGATCAACTCGGCCAGGGCCAGGTGCGGGTCGGGGGCGTCGGCGACAGCCCCGAGTTGCGCGCGTCGCTCCAGTTCCATCTCCACGCGCGCGGGCGCGAACCCGGCCGTCGCCAGGAGGAGCAGCGTGGCCGGCAGCCGTGGCAGCAGCGGCAGGTGGCGGTGCAGGTCGGCGGTGTGCGCCTGCTCGTGCGCGCGCAGCGTCTCGAAGAAGGCCCACGGATCCGCGCCGCGCGCCGTGAGCGCCCGGTGCATCAGACGCAAGGCGAGCGGGCCGGGGTCGCCCAACGTGAGCACCCCCTCGCGACCCGGTCCCTCCGGCGCGCGCCACGCCTCCATCGCGGCCTTGAGCGCCGGATCGCGCCGGAGCGCGCCGCGCGCCGCGCCGTCGGCGCGCCTTGCGCTGTCGGCGTCGAGCCAGATGCCGTCCGGCAGGCAGGCGCCGCCCAGGTCGCCACCCTGGGCGCTCACGAAGGCGCGCGCGGCGCGGTCATGGCCCACCGCGAGGTCGTGGCGCACGGGCCGGCCCAGGTGGTGGAACTCCGCCGCGGCGGCGAGGAAGCCCAGCGAGAGCACGATGGCTTCGGGTGGCTGCCCCGCGCGCTGGCCCAGCATCAGGTAACGGCCGAACGCCCGGAAGTGGCGCACCACGGGGCTGGTGGTCCGGGTCGAGTGGTCGAGCCAGGCGCCGAGCAGGGGCACGTCCCGCCGCCCCCACCCCGGGCGGGCGAAGGCCGCCCGGTCCACCGGCTCCAGGTGGGCCTGGGCGAGGCCCGGCAGCGCGGCGAGCAGGGCGTCCAGGCTCGGCGGCGCCTGCTCGGCGTGGGCGAGGCGGTAGCCGCCCTCGATGCGCTCGGAGAGGGCCGCCTCGAAGGCAAGGTGGGCCTCCACGCGCCGGCGCAGGGCGGCGGCGGCGGGGCCGATCTCGGCGTCAAGCGCCGCACAGGCCTCGGGGAGCGCGCCGACCGCGATCAGGGCGTGGGCCAGCGCGAGCCCGGCCACGGGGCGGCCCGCCGCCGCGGCCGCCCGCGCGGCCAGGATCGTGCGCCAGGCCGCTGCCAGGAGGTTCTGCGGATCCGTGGCCAGCCCTGGGGGCAACGCCCGGGCGAGCAGGTCCAGGGCCTCGGCCCACGCGCCGCGTTGCGCGAGGAGGCCGCGCAGTTCCCGCTCCACGGGGACGGCGATCGCGCCGCCCGCGAGCGCCTCACGGTAGCGGGCCTCGGCCTCCGGCGCGTGGCCGAGGGCGATCGCGACCCGTCCGCGCAGGGCCGCCAGTTCGGCGTTGGCCGGGGCCCGGGCGGCCAGGTCGGCCAGCCAGGGGCCAAGCCCCGGATCGAGAGGCGGAGCCTGCGGCTCACGCAGGAGGTCGGCGACCCGGCGCGCCTGCGCCGCCGAGCCGGGGGCGAGCGCGAGCGCCTCCAGCCACGCCGTCAGCGCGCTGTGCAACGCGCCGCGGCGACGGGCGACCTCCCCGCGCAGGACCGGAAGGCGCGCGTCCCCCGGGTCTTGGGGCCGGGCGCGGGCCACCTCCGCCTCGGCTTCGGCCAACCGGCCCTCCTCCAGCAGCACCCGTGCCGAGAGCAGATGGGCCTCCAGCGCGACCAGCGGTGGTGGGCGGGAGACCAGCGCGGCCCGCGCCCGCCCCAACGCGCGGCGCCCTTCCCCCAGGCGTTCGAGCAGCAGCGCGGCCGCCAGGTCGCTCCAGGGAACCGGCGGGCGGCGGGAGCGGTCGAGGGCCCGCAGCGCCGGGGCGGCCGCCTCGGAGAGGAAGGCGAGGAGGCCCGCGCGCAGGTCGCCCGGCGGCAGCCTGGCAGCCTCGGCCTGACTATCTGACTTTCTCGCACCTCGCGGGGCTCGCCCTCGAGCAGGGCCATGACTCGCTCCACACCCTCGCGGACGTGCGAGGCGTC
>JAPKHB010000028.1 GCA_026647295.1 Planctomycetota bacterium
GAGCAGCCCGGCGCGCAGGGCGTCGGGCCGCGCGGCCAGGCCGGCCTCGTCCAGCGCCTTGACCAACGCCTGGCGCGCGGCGGCGTCGGCCCGGCGCAGGTCGGCCACCGCCTTGAGGGCGATCTCGCCGTATTCGCCCGGCTGGCGCGCGAGCCCGAGGAGGTGCTCGACCGCGGCCCGGTCCCCGATCTGGCGCAGGGCGTCCAGGGCCTGGCGGCGCAGGGCGGCGGGGTGCGCGTCGCTGTCGAAGGCGATCACCTGCTCGGTGAGCCCCTGCGCCTGCTGGTAGGCGACGATCGCGAGCAACTTCTCGGCCATCTGCGGGCTCTGCGGCGCCGCCAGCGCGGCCTTGAGCGCTTCGCGCGCCTCGACGCTACGGCCCAGGTCCAGTTGCTGGAGCACGTGGTCGGGGATGCGGGTGAGGTCCGGCGTGCGCCCCAGGTACTCCAGCAGGGCCCGCGCCCCCTCCGCCCCGCCGCGCCGCGCGATGGCGTAGAGCAGTTCGCGGTCCTCCTCCGGGCGCCCGCGCAGCAGGCTCTCCAGCCCGCGCACCACCGCCGCGCCGTCTGCGCCGGGCATCTCCCACAGCGCGCGCAGGGCGGCGGCCCGCGCGCCGGGGGGCGCGGTCGGATCGCCGTACAGGTCGAAGAGCGCCGGGACGAGCGCGCCGTCGGCCAGGCGCGCGAAGGCGAGCAGCGCCATGTTGCGCCGTTCGGAACGCAGCCCCGCGAGCAGCGCGTCGGCGCTGGCCGCATCCAGGCGCTCGCCCGCGGGCATCAGCGCGAGGATCTCGGCCACCGCGGCCCAGTCGACCTCGATGGCGCCGAGCAGGCGGGCCAACTCCGCGGCCCGCGTGGCGGGGTCGGACAGGTCGATGCCGTGCGGCGCGCGGGCGCCCACCAGGCTCCCGCCCCCGGGCCGCAGCGGACGCCCCTCGGGACCCTCCATGACCGGGCGCGTCCCGTCCGCGGCCGCCCCGGGGGCGCCGGGTCCGCCGCCAAGGGGATCGAACGGCACCCCCTCGCCCGGACCGTCGTCCAGACGGCGCAGTTCGGGCTCGACCGCCCCGCGGTCGCCAGTGAGGAGCCAGGTCCCCAGCGCGCCCAGGCCGAGGGCGAGGAGGCTGGCCAACGCAAGTTTGAAGCGCGGATTCATGGGTGCTCCGGCAAGGCGCCCCCGCCGCGGCGGCCGGGCGGCCGCCCCGGAACGATTGGACCACGGACCGGGGGGCGCGGGACGGGCCCGCCCCCCCTCATCGGCCCACGGGCGCCCGCGGCTGTGCCGGCACCGCCCGGCCAAAGGCCTGGGCGGCCTCCACCAGGCCGGCGAACAGGGCCCGGGTCACGGGGTCGGTCGGCCGGCGTTCCGGATGCCACTGGACGCCCAGGAAGAAGGGCTTGGCGGGGTCCTCGAGCCCCTCGACCACGCCGTCGGGGGCGCGCGCGTTGACCACGAGGCCGGAAGCCGGCCGGTCCACCGCCTGGTGGTGGAAGCTGTTCACGCGCAGGCGCTCGGGCACCCCCAGCAGGGCGGCCAGGCGCGTCCCCGCGCCGACCTCGACGCTGTGGCAGAGCGCGTCGTTGCGCAGCGCGGCCTGGTCGTGCTTGAGCGCGCCGGGCACCTGCGCCGGGATGTGCTGGAGCAGCGTGCCCCCCAGCGCCACGTTGGCGACCTGCACGCCGCGGCAGATCGCCAGCACCGGCAGCCGGCGGGCGTGCGCGGCGCGGCACAGCGCGAGTTCGAAGAGGTCGCGCACGCCGTCCACCTGGCCCAGGTCCGGGTGGGGTTCCGCGTCGTAGTGGGCCGGATCGACGTCCAGCCCGCCGCTCAAGACCAGTCCGTCCAGGCGCTCGAGGAACTCCGGGGCCCGTTCCGGCCCGAGGCTGGGCAGCAGCCAGGGCAGGCCGCCGGCCTGCTCCACGCACTCCGTGTAGGAGCGCGCCAGGGCGTAGCGCGGCACGCCGCGCAGGTCGTCCAGCACCAGCGTCGAGCAGGTGATCCCGATGACCGGTCGCATGCGCTTCCTCCGGGGCAGGCCTCCATGGTAGGGCCGGCCGGCGCACCCGCTGCACGGCGCGGCGGCGGCCCAGGCCGTCCCGTGCACGGCGCGGGCCCCCGACCTTCGGCCCGGGGACCCCCGCCCGCATACTGGCGGCGCATGCGGAGCGTCCTGGCCGAGGTTCCCGTGCGCCTGGACCTCGCCGGGGGCACGCTGGACGTGTGGCCGTTGCCCTGGTGCCTGTCCGAGCCGCCGGTGACGGTGAACGTGGCGCTCGACCTGCCGTCGCGGGCGCAGGTGGCGCCGGGCCCCGAGGAAGGCCGCGGGATCCGCCTGGGCAGCCGCGACGCGGGGCGGCGCAGCGTGCACGACGGGCCCGCCGCCCTGGCCCGCGCGCTGGCCGAGGGCCGGGAGCCCCTGGCCCTGCTCGCGCACGCCGTGCTGGCCGCCTGGCCCGCCGACGAACCGGGGCTCACGCTGCTCACCGAGGCGACCTCGCCCCAGGGCGCGGGGCTGGGCGGCAGCAGCGCGCTCCTGTGCGCGGTGCTGGCCGCGCTGGACGCGGGGCGGGGCGTCGCGCCCGACCCGTCCGCGCTGTGCGCGCGCGCCCACGCGATCGAGACGCGTCTGCTGCGCACGGCCACGGGCTACCAGGACTACCGCCCGGCGGTGCACGGCGGGTGCCTCGCGCTCACGGCCGACCCGCTCGCCCCCGGCGGCGTGGCCGTCGAGCGCATCCCCGTCGACCTGGAGCGCCTCGCGCGGCGCCTCCTCCTCGCGTTCACGGGCGCCCCGCACCACTCCGGCCTGACCAACTGGGGCGTGCTCAAGGCCTTCCTGGACGGGGAGCGGCGCACGGTCGAGGCCCTCGAGGCGATCGCGCGCAACAGCCGGGCGGTGCGGGCGGCCCTCGTGCGCGGCGACCTGGGCGGCGCTTTGGACGGGGTGCTGGAGGACGGCGCCCGGCGCCGGGCGATGGCCCCGGGGGTGAGCACGCCCGCGATCGAGGCCCTGGACGCCCGGGTGCGCGCGGCCGGGGCATTGGGGACGAAGATCCTGGGCGCCGGCGGCGGGGGTTCGGTGCTGGTGGTCCTGGCCGAGGGGGGCGACCCGGCGCCCGTACGGGCCGCGCTCGCCCAGGGGCCGGGGCGCGAACTGCCGCTCGCCCTGGCCGCGGACGGCCTGCGCCTGCGGGAGGTGTGACCGGGCCGGCGCGCTATCCTTCCGGACATGCGCAAGCCCCTCACCCCCCTGGAGTCGGCGACGCTCACCACCATCGCCGAGACGCAGCACGAGGCCGACGGCTGGCTCGACCTCACGCGCGTGTGCAGCCGCACCGCCCGGCACCTGTCCGACGTGCGCCAGGCGGTGGCGCGGCTCGTGCGCTACGGGCTGGTCGAGGTGGACGAGGCGGCGCCGAACACCGAGCGCTGGATCCGCTTCCGCCTGCCCGGGGCGGTGCCCGGCGGGGGCGCACCCGGGCCCGCCTGACCGGGAGCCGGCCGTGGGCGAGGACCTGGACGCCTTCCTGCGCGCCCTGCCCAAGGCCGAGCTGCACCTGCACATCGAGGGGACGCTCGAGCCCGAACTCGCCTTCGAACTCGCCCGCCGCCACGGGGTGAGGCTCGCCTACCCGGATGCGGCGGCGCTGCGCGCGGCGTATGACTTCGACGACCTCCAGTCGTTCCTGGACCTGTACTACGCAGGCACCGCCGTGCTGCGCACGGAGCAGGACTTCTACGACCTCACCTGGGCGTACCTCGGGCGCGCCCGGGCCGACGGCGTGCGCCACGTCGAGGTCTTCTTCGACCCCCAGACGCACACCGAACGCGGCGTGCCCTTCGAGGTGCCGCTCGACGGGATCGACGCGGCCCTGCGCCGGGGCGAACGCGAGTGGGGCCTCACCTCGCGGCTGATCCTGTGCTTCCTGCGCCACCGGCCGGAGGCGGCGGCCTTCGAGACGCTGGCGCAGGCGCTCCCGCACCGCGGGCGCATCCACGGGGTGGGCCTGGACTCCGCCGAGCGGGGCAACCCGCCGGCGCGCTTTGCGCGCGTCTTCGCCCGCGCGCGCGCCGAAGGCTTCCTCCCGGTGGCCCACGCCGGGGAGGAGGGCCCGGCCGCCTACGTGCGCGAGGCGCTCGACCTGCTGCGGGTGCGCCGCGTGGACCACGGGGTGCGCTGCGAGGAGGACCCCGCGCTGGTCGAGCGCCTCGTCCGGGAGCGCATCCCCCTCACCGTCTGTCCCTTGAGCAACCTGAAGCTCAAGGTGGTGCCCGACCTCGCCGCGCACAACGTGCTGCGCCTCCTGCACCGGGGGTTGTGCGTGACGGTCAACTCCGACGACCCGGCCTACTTCGGCGGCTACGTCGCCGACAACTTCGTGGCCCTGCGTCGCGCGCTGGGCCTGACGCGCGCGGACGCGGTCGCGCTCGCCCGCAACAGCTTCGAGGCGGCGTTCCTCGAGCCCGCGGCGCGCGCGGCCCACCTGGCGGCGCTCGCGGCCTTCGCCGAGGCGCCGGCCGCGCAGGCGTCAGGCGGGTTCGAGCGTTAGGTCGACGCCGCGCGCGGGCTCCTCGAGCAGCCGCATGGGCAGCCAGCCGCCCCGGCGCCAGCGGTCCGTGAGGTCGTCGTAGTGCGGGCTCGCAGGGTCGCCGTCCTGTCCCCCGAAGGTGATCATGCGCCCGCTCGCCTCGGGGTCGGCCAGGTCCACCACCTGGCGGTAGGAGGCGCCGACGAGCATCGGGCCCGGGCGGGGGTGCAGGTACTGCCCGCTGGCCACGCAGAAGGGGCCCCCGTCCATCGGGTAGGGCCCGCGGTTGAAGGTGGGCGCGGTGGCGGCCAGGCTCCCCGCCGGGTGCCTTAGCGTGAGCGTGTGCAGCGCCCCCCACGGCGCGTCCAGCGAGAGCCCGCGCGCCTTGAGGTCGGCGACCGCGTCCTCGAGCGCCTCGCCGAGCAGGGTGGCGCGCACCCCCGGCGGGGCCCACGGGCTCTGGGGATCGGTGAAGGCCACGAGCAGCGGGGTGTCGACGAGGTTGATGAGCCCCATCCACTGCGCGGTGAGGGCGGGGCCGAGGCGCGGCTCGAAGGTGCGCCGGATCAGGTGGTGGTAGGTGAGGTGCCACAGCGGCGGGCCGCGGTCGCTGGCGCGCTCGCCGCCGTCCAGTGCGAGCAGCCGCTGGAGGGCGGGGCCCAGGGCGGGGCGGGCCTTGAGCACCTCGGGGGCCAGCGGCCCGAAGACGCGGGCGCGGTACAGCGCCACCGCCGGGTTGAAGGCGTCCCGCTGCAGCGCCGCCATGTCCTCGGGCGTCAAGTCGCGGCGTCCGGCCAGCCCCTCGCCGATGCGCAGGGCGCGGTAGTCCGGCTCGTACAGGTGGCTCAAGTAGTGCGGGTACGCCCGCCCGACCTGGGGGTGGTTGGCCGAGACGGCCTGGTCCAGCGGCCCGACCTCGGCCTGCGGCAACTGCTCCCAGGGCACGGGGGCGTGCCAGTCGCTGCGGCCGTCGGCGCCGTCGCGCGGGAAGGCGGGGTGGGCGGTGAGCGCCCGGCGCGGCACGGTGCCCATGAGGCGGTAGGCCGCCCGCCCGGTGGTGTCGGCGAGGAAGAGGTTCTGGGCGGGCGAGCCAAAGCCGCGCGTCGCACAAAGGGCCTCGTCCACGCCGCGCGCCCGCCCGAGGCCGAGGAAGGTCTCGAGGTCCCCCGAGGGCTCGTGCAGGGTCATGCGCAGCGAGAGCGCCGTCCCGGCGCCGTCCGGCCAGGCGTCGGAGACCAGCGGCCCGCGGTGCGTGTGGCGCACGCGGAAGAGTTGCGGCGCCGCGCCGCGGCGCCGGATCTGGTGGGTGACGACCCGAAGCGGCCGCCGGCGGCCGTCCACCGCGTAGGTGCGCCCCGCCCCGTCCAGGCGCTCGACCCACAGGTCGGCGTCGTCGATCATGCCGTTGGTAAGGCCCCAGGCCACCGTGGGCGTGCGGCCCACCACCACGCCCGGAAGGCCCGGGATCGAGCCGCCGACGGCCGCGTAGCGCGCCCCCGAGAGGCTGACCAGGAACCAGATCGGGGGCAGGCTCAACTCCAGGTGCGGATCGCAGGCGAGCAGGGGCTTTCCGCTCCGGCTGCGGCCCGCGCCCACGACCCAGGCGTTGGACCCCACCGCCGGCGCGAACGGCAGAAAGGGCGGCAGGCCCCCGCCCGGCGTCGCCGCCAGGCGCGTGACGGCGAGCGCCTCCTCCGCCGGCAGCGTGGGCAGGAGCGCGCGCAGCAGGGCCGGGTCGCCGCCCAGGCGCCCGGCCAGCGCGCCGAAGACGGGCGCGGCGCGCCACTTGAAGGAGAGCCCGAGCGCCATGCCCTTGGAGACGAGGATCGAGTCGACGGGGCTCCAGGGCTTGAGGGAGAGGCCGAGGAGCCGGTGTTCCAGCGGCCGGCGCCGGCGCAGCGCGGCGACCGCCGAGTTCACGCCCGCGACGTACGCCCCGAGCAGCGCGCGGCCCTCCGCGCTCGCGCCGTCCCAGACCCGCCGGGCGGCCTCGAGCAGCCCGAGCGCCCGCATGAGCCGGTCGGCGTCGGCGGTGGTCGAACGGCCCGCAAAGGGCGGGAGCGCGAGCGGCCCGAGCGGGCGGTCCCCCA
Organism: Planctomycetota bacterium; assembly: GCA_026647295.1. Classification (GTDB taxonomy): domain Bacteria; phylum Planctomycetota; class PLA2; order PLA2; family JAEUHO01; genus JAPKHB01. Next base: position 6,620 of record JAPKHB010000028.1, read on the forward strand.
CCACCTCGGCCAGCCGTCCCCGCAGCACCCGGCGCAGCATGTCCATCTGGAAGAAGCGCCACAGGCCGTGGCAGTAGCCCTGGGCGCAGAAGGCGTCCGCGTCGCTTCGGGCGCGGATGTGGGGCACGCCGTCCTCGTCCAGGCGCACGCGCACCGGGGCGCCGAGCCCGCCCACGCGCACGCGCCGGGGCAGCGGGCCCCGCCGCCGCATCCAGGCGAGCCAGGCGGGGCGCAGCGCCCGCGCGAGGCCGTGGGCCAGGGCGGCCCCCGCGCGCACCGGCCCCCGCGCGCTCATGCCTCGTCGTTGTGCCAGGTGGCGCCGACCTCCGGGTGCCGCGCCAGGCGGGCCCGGAACTCGGCCTTGATGCGCTCCAGCGCCGGGGCCGTGCGCCCCTCGAACACGAGCACCAGCTCGGGCAGGTTGCTCGAGGCGCGCACGAGCCCCCAGCCGTCGGCGAAGCGCACGCGCGCGCCGTTGACCGCGTTCACCTGGCCGGGATAGGCGGCTTCGAACTCCGCCAACAGGCGCGTCACGACCGCGTACTTCACCTCGTCGGGGCAGTCCAGGTGGATCTCCGGGCTGCCCACGTAGCGGGGCGCGGTCTCGAGCAGGGCGCCGAGCGGGCGGCCCGCGGCCGCCACGACCTGCGCGAGCCGCAGCCCGGCGAAGAGCGCGTCGTCAAAGCCGTAGTAGCCGTCGCGCACGAAGAGGTGCCCGCTGCGCTCGCCGGCGATGGGCGCGTCCTCCTCGAGCATCTTGCGCTTGATCCACGAGTGGCCCGTCTTCCACATCACCGGGCGTCCGCCGTGGGCGCGCACGTCCTCCTCCAGGGCCTGGGTGCACTTCACGTCGTACACCACCGCGGCGCCGGGGTGGCGCGCGAGCACCGCGCGGGCGAGCAGCAGGAGCACGTAGTCGGCGTTGACGTCCCGGCCCTGTTCGTCCTGCACGCCCAGGCGGTCGCCGTCGCCGTCGAAGGAGAGCCCGAGGTCGGCGCCGTGGGCCGCCACGGCCGCACGGATCGCCGTGCGGGCGGCGAGTTCGCTGGGGTTGGGAAAGTGGTTGGGAAAGGTGGGGTCCGGCTCGCAGAACAGGGGCACGACCTCGGCGCCGGCCCGCCGGTAGGCCTCCTCGCAGAAGCAGGCCGCCGTGCCGTTGCCCGGGTCCAGGACGACCTTGAGCGGCCGCGAAAGGCGCCCGCGGGTCGCCAGCGCGTCCAGGTAGGCCTCGCGCACGTCCACGCGGCGCACGCGGCCCCGCCCGGCGCCGGGCCCGCCGGGCCGGGGCGGCGGGCCGCGCCGGCACAGGGCCTCGAGTTCCTCGATCTCCGGCCGCAGCAGCGTGCGGAGGCCGTCCAACGCCATCTTGAGGCCGCTCCAGCCCTGGGGGTTGTGGCTGGCCGTGAGCATCACCCCCGCCGGGCACTGAAGGTGCACTTGCGCGAAGTACAGGGTGGGCGAGAGCGCGAGCCCGATGTCGAGCACCTCCACGCCCGCGTCGACGAGGCCGGCGGCGAAGCAGTCCTTCAGGCGCTCGCTGTAGGTGCGCAGGTCGTGGCCCAGGACGACCCGCGACCGCCCGCGCGCGAGGGCCAGGGCGCCGAAGGCCCGCCCGAGGCGCGCCAGCGCCTCGTCGCTCAACTCGTCGCCCGCGTCCGCGAACACCTCGGGGACGCGGCCGCGCACGTCGTATTCGCGAAACAGCGTGGGCTTGAGCGGCGCGACGGACATCGGCCGGTCAGCGCTCCGCCGTGAGGCCGGCCTGCACGAGGGTGTGGATGTGCAGCAGCCCCACGGGCCGGCCCTCGGGCCCGACCACGGGCAGGAGGTTGATGGGCCGGGGCTGGTGGCGCTCCATGAGCCGCAGGGCGTCGAGCGCCAGCGTCTCCGGGGTGACGGTGACCGGCCCGCGCGTCATCAGTTCGCCGATCGGCCGCTTCAGCAGGGCCGTCACGTCGCCGCGCGAGACCTGGATCGTGCGCCGCACGTCGCCGTCGGTGAGCAGCCCCACCAGCCGGCCGGCGCCGTCGACGACGCTCACGCCGCCCCAGGTGCCGCGGGTGACCGCGTCCAGCGCCTCGCCGAAGCTGGCCGACTGGTCCACGACCGGGTTGGGGTGCGGGCCGCGCAGGAGGTCCACGACGCGCAGCGTGAGCTTGGTGCCGATCGCCCCGCTGGGGTGGAAGAGGCGGTAGTCGTTGGCCCCGAAGCCGCGCCGCTCCATGAGCGCGACCGTCAGCGCGTCGCCCAGCGCCAGGGTGAGGGCGGCCGACACGGTGGGCACGAGGCCCATGGCGTCGGCTTCGCGGATCTCGCCCCAGCACAGCGCCACGTCGGCGGCGCGCGCGAGCGGGCTCGCGGCGGGCCCCGTGAGCGCGATCACGCGCGCGCCCAGGCTGCGGATGGTGGGCACGAGTTCCATCACCTCGCGGGTCGCGCCCGAGTTGGAGATCGCCACCACCACGTCGCGGGCCGTGACGATGCCCACGTCGCCGTGGAAGCCCTCCGCCGGGTGCAGGAACACCGCCGGCGTCCCCGTCGAGACCAGCGTGGCGGCGATCTTGCGCCCGATCTGCCCCGACTTCCCGATGCCGCACAGGATCACCCGCCCCGGGCACGAGAGCATCAGTTCGACGGCGCGGTCGAAGGCCTCGCGCTGGCGGTCGAAGGCCCCGAGCAGGGCTTCGAGGGCGTCGCGCTCGCTGGCGATCACGCGCCGCCCGGTCTCGTGCGCGGGGACCGAGGGCTCGGGCGGGGCGGCGGACATCGGCCGGATCGTACGCGAGGGCGCGGGCGTGACCCCGCCCCGCGGCGGCGCGAGGACCCGGGATGAGCGTGCGCGCGCCGCGCCTGCCACCCCGGGGGCCGGCCCTGGCCCTCCTGGGCCTCGTGCTCGGGCTGGGCCTGGCCCGCCTGCCGGGCGCCGTGCTGCTCACCCCCGCCGCCGCGCTGCTCGGGCTGGCCGGCCGGCGCTTCCTCCCCGGGGCCGCCGGGCTCGCGCTCGGCCTGGCCGTGCTGGCCCCGGCGCCGGCCCGGCCCGCCGGCCCCGGCGCGCCGGGCGAACGCCTCGAGGTCGAGGGGACCATCGCGGCCACGCGCCCGCCCACCCGCTCGGGCCGCTGGCTGCGCCTTGGGGTGGGTGCGCGCGCGAGCGCGGGCGCGGGCACCCTGGAGGTGCGCGTTTCGCGCGCCGTGCTCGCGCCGGCGAGCCTCGAGCCGGGCGCCCGCCTGGTCGCGATCGTGCGCGTGCGCGAGCCCCTCCCCGGGCGGGCGGTGCAGGCCGACGCCCTGTGGGCGCGCGTGCTCACCCGCGGGCGGGGCCCGGCCGCCGCGCTCGCGCGGGTGCGGGACGCCGCCTGCGAGCGCCTGGACGAAGCGCTCGCGCCCGAGGACGCGGGCCTCGCGCGCGCGCTGCTGCTCGGCAGCCGCGAGGCGCTCTCGCGCGCCGACCGCGCGCGCTTCCGCGCCGCCGGCCAGGGGCACCTGCTGGCCGTGTCGGGCCTCCACGTCGGCCTGCTCGCGGGGATGTTCCTGTGGCTGGCGGCGCGGGCGGGCCTCGGCCAGCGCGCGCGGGCCTGGGGGACGCTCGGCCTGGTCGCCGTGTACGTGCCGCTGGTCGGGGCCCCGCCCTCGGCGCTGCGCGCCGGGCTCGGCGTCGCGCTCTACCAGGTGGGCGTGCTGCTCGACCGCCGCCCGCCGCCGCTGGCGGTGCTGTGCTGGGTGCTGCTCCTGCTGCTGGGCGCGGCGCCGTCCACCCTCTACTCCCCCGCCCTGCAGTTGAGCGCGGCGGCGGTGCTCGCGATCCTGCTGCTCGCGCCGCACCTGGGCGCGCCGTGGGGTCGGGACGAGCCGCTGGACGAGTTCCTGCCGCGCCGCCCGCGGCGCGTGCGCGCGGCGGTGGCCGTCTCGCTGGCCGCGCACCTGGGCACCGCGCCCTGGCTCGCGCAGCACCTCGGCGAGCTCTCGCCCGGCGCCTGGCTCGTGGCCGTGCCGAGCGTCCTGCTCACCGCGGTCCTGGTCGCGGCGGGCTTCGGGCTCCTGCTGCTGGCCCCGCTGGGCGTGGCGGCGACCCCGTGCGCCGCGGTCGTTTCGGCCGCGGCGGCGGGGCTGCGGGGGCTGCTCGACGGGGCGATCGCCCTCGGCGTGCGCGCGCTGCCCGCGGCCGCGCCCGGGGGCGTGGGCTGGACCCTCTACCTCCTGGGCTACGCCCTGCTCCTTCGCGCGCGGCCGCGGGCGGGCCTTGGCCTGCTGGCCGCCTTCCACGCCTGGGTACTGTGCGGCCCGGCCCCGGTCGGCGAAGGCCGCCCCGCGGACGCGGCCGCGTACGATGCCGCGCCCATGCCCCCGGGCAGCCCCTCCCCCGTGACGGACCTCGCAACGCTGCTCCCCGTGGGGCTCGCGCTGCTGGGCTTCGCGGTGGTGAGCGCGCGGCCGTTGCGCTGGCTGTCCGCCGGAGGGGCGGCGGCGGCCTTCTGCCTGGGGCTCGGGGCGACGGCCGCGCTCGGGCTGGGGGCGCTGGCCGCGCTGCTGGCGCCCTTCGTGGTCGCCACGCTGCTCGGCCGGCTGCCGGGCGGGCCGCGCCATGGCGCGCGGCGCCTCGGGCAGGTGGCGGCCAACGGCGCGCCGGCGGCGTTCGGGGCGCTGCTCGCAGCCGCCGGGCGGCCGGAGGCCGGGCTCGCCGCGCTGCTCGGCGGGCTGGCCGCGCTCGGGGCCGACACCTGCGCCACGGAGATCGGCCTGCGCCATGGCCGCCGCCCCTTCCGCCTGGCGGGCCGGCGCCCGCTCGGGCCGGGGGAGAGCGGGGCCGTCACGGTGGCGGGTCTGCTCGCCACGCTGCCGGGCGCGGCGCTCGCCCCGCTCGCCTACGGCCTGGTGGCCGGCTTCGGGCCGCTGCTGTGGGCCGCGGGGGCCGCGGGGGTCGCGGGGGCGCTGCTGGACAGCGTGCTGGGCAGCACGCTCCAGTTCCGCGGTCGGGATCCCGCCACCGGGCGCCTCACCGAAGCGCGCCGCCTCGCCGACGGCCGCCGGCCCGCGCGCGTGGCGGGCCTTGGCTGGCTGGGCAACGACGAGGTCAACCTGGTCAGCGGCCTGTTTGCGGCGCTGTTGTGCGTGGCCTGGCTCGGCCTCGCGCTCCCATGGTTCGAGGGCTAGCGGGGCGTCGGGACCTCGATCCAGACCCCGGCCAGGACGCCCACGGTGCGCTTGTGGAAGGCGTTGGCGAAGGTCCGGCTCCCCCCCCGGGCCAGGGCCGGACCCGGGGCCCGGGCCGCGAACAGGTCCAGGTCGAAGAGGCCGCCGTCGTCCAGCAGGCGCACGGGGAAGGGCCACGCCGGCAGGTCGCAGTCGGTGGCGACCTCGTCGCCGGTCAGCGCGCCGTCCTGCACCGTGCGCACGTAGCGCGCCGCCACCCGCCCGAGTTCCACACGCTGGTGGCGGCGGTGACGCTCCTCGACCCGGGCGGTGAGCCGCAGCGCGGCGAGCGTGTCCTCCAGCAGCAGCACCGGGACCCGGATCGGGCGGCTGGACGCCCCGGGCGCGAGCGGGGTGCCGTGCACGAACTCCGAGCCCACGCCGATGACGCCGCCCGCAGCGTCGTAGAGCGTGACCACGATGCGCTGCGACTCGCTCGAGCCCGCCGAGAGCGGCTGGTCCGAGACGTTGCGCAGGCGGGCCTGGACTTCCACCCGCGGGTGCGGCGGCACGAAGCGCGGGTCGAAGGTGCGCTTGAGGAAGACCTCCTCGAACGCCAGCGAGTCGCCGACGGGCTCGAAGGCGGCTTCGTGGACGTTGTAGACCTCCAGGTCGGGGCCCGGGATCTCCCCGGCCGGCCCCGCCATGGTGAAGCTCGTGGTCTCGCCGGGGGCGAGTTCGCGCACGGGCAGGTGCGTGGAGAGCGGCCGCACGCCGGGCGCGGTCCCCCGCGCGCGCAGGAGCGGATTCGTGACCGCCACCGACCCGTCGTTGCGCACCTCGCCCACCAGGACGCGCAGCGCCTGGCCCTCGCGGGTCTTGAGGTCCTTGGTCCGCACGCCCAGGAGGGTGAAGGCCGAGCGCGGGGCCGCCCGCAGGAGGACCTCGAAGGACGCGGGCGGGCCGGGACCGGCCTCGTAGCGGGTGAGGATGACGCCCACGCCCCGGCCGGCGGGCAGGCGCGCCGGGGCGAAGGACACGCCGGCGCCCGGGGCGACGCGCTGGACCCCGTAGCGCCCCGGGCCGGGCACGAGCACCTGCACCCCGAGCGCGGGATCGGCCGGCTCCACGCGCACCTCCAGCGCCGCCTCGGGGGCGAGCCCCGCCGGCGGCAGGAAGGCCAGGTAGCGCGTCTCCAGCGGCGCGAGCCGGACCTCGTGACGCAGCGGCTCCGCGGGCTCCCGGCCCGCGCCGAAGTGCGCCGCCACCGCGGCCGTGAGCGAGGTGAGCGCGGGGCGCAGCGGCCCCCGGCGCCGCGGCGTGCCCCGGCGCAGGTGCTCCGCGTCGCGCAGTTCGGTGCCTTCGGGCAGGTCCGGCCGCAGCAGGCAGCCCACCCGGAAGCGGTCGAACCAGGCCCGGAAGCGCGGCCCGAGCGGGCCGTCGTCGCCCATCACCCGGCCGATGGCCTCCAGCGCGTTGGGCTCGGGGCCCTCGCAGGCCTCGAAGACGCGGCGCAGGACCTCCGCGCCCTCGTGCGCCGCCCAGAAGCGGAAGAACGCCGAGGCGCCGTAGGCCCGCCCGCGCGCGGCGTTGACGAAGATGTCCTCGCCCTCGAACCAGTGGTACGGCCCGGGGACGAGCAGGTTGCGCGCCTCGGCGCGCACGCAGTAGCCCGCGCCGGGCACGACGGCGTCGGCCGCCCAGTTGGCCGTGGCCTCCTTGAACCACGACGGCTCGCCCGGCCCCCGGTCCGTGCAGCCCCCGGCCGCGTCGGCGGGCGCGCCGTAGGCGTACTGGATGGCGTGGAAGATCTCGTGGGCCACCGTGCCGCGCATCGGCCGGTGCCCCGCATCCCAGGGGTAGCGGCCCGTCGCGCGCAGCATGGCGAGGTTGAGCCGGATCTTGCGCGGGCGCGGAAAGTAGCGCCCCGAGGCGCGGGCCGGGTCGCCCGAAGCGGCGAAGTCCACGATCCCGATCACGTAGCGGCCGCGCCAGGACCGTAGGCACGGCGCGCGCAATCCGAGGGCCTCGTAGCCGGCGAGGGCCTCCTTCGCCCACTGGGCCACCTCGGCGGCCTCGGCCTGCGTCACCTTGCCCGCGGCCTCGTCCGCGGCCCGGTAGACCACCAGGAAACGGTCGTTGTAGGCCGCCCGCAGCGGCCGTTCCCCTTCCGCCCCGGCCCGCGGCGCCGCCGCCAGCCCTACGCACAGGGCCAGGCCCGCGATCCACGCCCGGAGCCTCACCGCAGTTCCTCCCCCGCCGCCGGCGCGGGCATGAGGCGCCACGGCACCGGCCCGTGATCGTGCACGCTCCACGTGCTCTCGAAGGCGATCGCGCCGAAGTCCGTCGCCGGCTCGACCTCTTCGTCCGCCGCAAGGGGTCCGAGGCCCTCCACCTCGAGTTGCCCGGCGAGGAGGGCCCGCTCCCGCACCGCCAGGACGCGCCGCGCGGGGGCCCACGTGGCCTCCCGGCCGGCGCCCGGCACGAGCTCGACGCCAAAGGCCGAAAGCCGCGCCGGGCCGTCGGCCGCGAGGCGCACCTCCAGCGCCCCCGGCGGGCCCGGGGCCAGGCGCAGGTCGAGCAGGCGGGCCCCGAGGTCCCCGTCGGCGCCGGGGTCGTGGTCGATGTGCGCGGGCGGCTCGGACAGGCCGAGGTCCAGGCGGCCCTGTGGGCCCGCGAACCCGTGGACGCGGCGCGCGCCCCCCCGGCGGCCCGCCCCCGCGTACACGCGCTCCCAGAGCACGACGCCCGCGCAGCGCGAAAGGGGCGTGTCTCCGTCGGCGAGCGTGACCCCGTGCGCCGCGAGCGCGGCGGGGTCGGTGAGCGCGGCCACCTCGGGGTCGAGCCACAGGACGCCCGCGCGCCACTCGACGCCCGGGTCCTCGGCCTCGCCGTGCTCCTCGGCCAGCACGCCCCGGAAGTCGTCGGCGTGCACCTCGCGGAGCACCACCAGGTGCACCCGCCCGCCGTCCTCGCCCGCAGGGGCGCCGCCGCCGCCCGCCCCGGAGCCCTTCGGTCCGTCGCCGCAGGCGCCCAGGATGAGCGCCAGGACCGCCCCCACGCCCGTAGCGACCGCCCGTCTGCCCATGCCCGCGGCTCCGTTGCCACCCGGGCACCCAGCCTAGCCGGCCCCGGGCGCGCCCCGCAAGCCCGCCGGCCTACACTGCGCGGCATGGCGTCCCTCCCCATCCCCCGCTCGCGGCGCCGCACGGTGGTGCTGGCGGCGCTGGCGCTCCTCTGGGTCCCCGTCGGGCCGGCGCCTGCCGCGGCCGGGGAGCGCGAGGAGGCCTGGGTCGCCGGAAAGGTGCTCGAACGCCGCTCCCGCGCCCACGGGCGGGCCTATTCCTTCTTCGCCCCGGCCAGGGCGGGCGCGCGCCAGGCGCTGCCGCTGGTCGTCTCGATCCACGGCCGGGGGGGCTCCGGCCAGGCGGAGATGCGCGCCTGGCAGGGCCTGGCGAGCCAGCACCGCTTCCTGGTCGCGTGCCCGGACATGGTGACCGCCACCAACCACCTCCAGCCCGCGAGCACGCTTGCGCCGGCGGAGGAGGACGACCAGGTGCTGCTTTCGATCGTCGAGGAGGTCGCGGAGCACTTCAAGGTGCAGCGCCGCGCGGTGCTGATCACCGGCTTCTCCGGCGGCGGGAACCCCTCCTACCACACCGGCCTGCGCCACCCGGAGTGGTTCACGCACATCTGCACGCGCGGCGGGAACTTCTCGCCGCCCCAGGTCCCGCCCGCCGCCGCCCGGGGCGCCGGGCCGGAGCACACGCGCATCCTCATCTTCTTCGGCGAGCGGGACCACGAGTTGATCATCGGCCCCAACGGCAACGACGGCCAGGCGCACCAGGCGCGCGACGCGCTCGTCGCGGCCGGCTACCGGCACGTCGAGTTCGAGCAGGTCCCCGGCATGGGGCACGAAAGCCGCCCGCGGCACGCGGCGGAGTGGTTCGCGGCCTGGATCGACGCCAACGAGAAGCGGCTCAAGGCCGCCGAGAAGGCCGACGACCTGGTCGCGCGGGCCCGCGCGGCGACCGCCAAGGGGCGCGCCGCCGAGGCCTACAGACACCTTGCGACCCTGGAGGCCGTGGAGGAGAAGGCCGGGCTGCCGCCCCGCGCGCCCGCCGAGCGCGAGCGCGTGGACGCCGCCGCCGGTCCGCTGCTCGAGGCGGCGGCCGCGGCCGAAGCGGCCGGCGACCTCGTCGCGGCCCGCCGGGGGCTGGAGCAGGTCGCGCGCGAGTTCAAGGGGCGCCCGCCCGGGGCAACGGCCGCGGCGCGCCTGGCCGCGCTCGGCGCCTCCTGACGGCTCGCCCGCCGGGCGGCCCCCTCTAGGCGCGGGGCCGGATGCGATAGGTGCAGCGCCGGTCGCCCTCGCGCTGGTGCTCGACCCGCGCCACCTCCACCTCGTCGCCGAGCGCCGCCTGGAAGAGGCCGAGTTCGGTGTCGCACACCTTCCCGCAGCAACGCGCGGCCTGGGCGATGGGGCAGTGGTTCTCGACCAGCACGAAACCCCCGTCGGCCGCCGGCTCCACCGCGGCCATGTACCCCTCCTGGGTGCGCAGGCGCGCCAGCGTCTCGACGCGCCGGGCGAGGTCCGGGCCCGCCTCGCGCAGGCGCTCGGCGTAGGCCCGGCGCTGCTGGCGCGCGCGCTCCTCGAGCACGCGGGCCACGCCCGCGTCGCCCTCCAGCGAGTGGAGCGCGCTCAACAGCCCGGCCGCGAGGGCGCCGTGGCGGTCGGCGAAGGTGGCGTGGCCCCGCTCGGTGAGGCTCCAGATCTGGGCCGGCCGGCCGGGACCCTCGCAGCGCTCCTCGGAGCGCACCAGGTCCTCCTCGCGCAGCCGGCCGAGGAGTTGGCGGATGGCCACCGGGGTGCGGTCGAGTTCCGTCGCCAGTTCCTGGGCGCTGCCCGTCCCGCGGCACTTGAGCAACTCCAGCAGGCGCTCGCGCGTGGAGGCGTCGTGGTCGGCCATCAGCGCCCCCCGGCCTGCGGACCGGTTCCCCCGGGCCGGCGGGTCGGGCCGCAGGCGGCCACTTGTACAAGGATTTTTCGCAACGAGACAGCCCCTGCGAGTTTGGTTATATTGACCTTTCGAAACCCCCTGGAGGTCCGCCCATGGTCGCCCGCGCCCCCCTCCCCCATGCCCGCCCGACCCGGCGCCGGGAGCCGTCCCCGCTCTCGCCCTCCACGCGCCTGCTGCGCGTGGCCGTGCTGCTCGAGCAGAGCGTCGAGGGTCGCTACCTGCGCGCCGGCCGTGCCCTCACCTACGGGCCGATCCGTGAACTCATCGAGTCGCTCGCCGCCGAGGTGCGCGACCACGAGCGCATCCTGGCCCGGCACCTGGAACTGGCCGCCGGAACGCGCCATCCCACGCCCCGCGTGCGGCGTCTGCGCACCGATCGCCGGCGCCGGGCCCGCGCCACGCCCGGGGCGCCGATCGTGACCCCCCCGGCCCTGGTCGCCGCCTTCCAGGACGCCTTCCACGCGGTGCGCCGCGCCGCCCGCTTCCACCGCCACGCCGCCGCGCGGGTCGCCGACCGCTACACGGCCAAGTTCCTGCAGATCGTGGCGGACAATCACGACTTCCACCTGGACCTCATGGACCGGATCCTGACCGGCCTGCGGGACGGCGAGATGCACCTCACGCCCGGTCGCAAGCTGGCCACCGTCGAGGTGCCCTGGGTGCGGCCGTTCCTGGAGGGGGTCGTCCCGGACTGGCTGGCGCGCCAATACGAGACCACGCCCCAGCGACGGTACCTGATGGCGGGTCTGTAGGGCCCCCTTTGGCCGCGTCCTTTGCGCCCGCGCCCGGGGGCCCCGGGGCCCCCGGTTCCGGGCGACCGGGCCGCCCCCCGCCCCCGGCGCGCGGCGGGCCGGGCCGGTGACGCGCCGCGCGATGGTGCCCGCTCTAGGACTCGAACCTAGGACCAACAGATTAAGAATCTGCTGCTCTACCGACTGAGCTAAGCGGGCCGGGCAAGGCGCGCCAAGGTAGCCAATTCCCTGGGCCGCGCCACGGTTGGCCCGGGCGCCCCCGACGGCGCCCCGTTCAGCGAGGCAGCGCGGACGGCTGGCCGGCGTGTTCCGGGCACCCCGCGTCCACCCAGGCCTTGAGCCGCGCGAGGTCGGCCGCCGAGAGCGGTGCGCCGCCCTTGGGCATGCGCTCGAAGTCGCGTTCCACCTCGCTGCCGTCGGGCCGGCGCACGCGCAGCGCCTTGCCGTCCTTGAGCGCGCGGATCAGGTTGCTGCCCGCCCCGTCGTAGGGCACGACCAGCCGCATGCGCTCGTCGCCGCTCTCCCCCACCGGGAACTCGAACTCGACGAACTCGCGCCAGGAGAGTTCGCGCCAGAACTCGCCGTGCGGGGCGTGCTTGGCGCGCTGCTTGAGGCCCTTGAGCAGGGCCACCACCTCGGCGTAGCCCAGGTCGCTCACCCCGGGCGCCGCCGGGGGCGGCGCCTCGGGCGCCGGCCCGGGCGCGGGCCCCGCCGCCGGGCCCGTCGCGCCGTCGCGCGGGCAGCCGGCGTCGATCCAGCGCGCGATGGCGGCCACGCGCTCGGGGGGCATCGGCTTGCCCCCCTTGGGCATGCGCTGCACGTCGCGCTCCACCTCCGAGCCGTCGGCGAGCTTGACGGCGAGCCCCTTGCCGTCGGTGAGCGCCTTGATGAGGTTGGAGGCCCGCGCGTCTCCGGGCACCAGGAGGCGCACCGTCACCTCGGGGTCGTCGAACGAGTACGGGAACTCCAGCGCCACGAACTCCTCGTACGGTAGTTCCCAGAAGTTCTCGTGCCCCGCGTTGGGCGCCGTCTGGCCCAGGTCGCGGAAGTAGCCCTGCACCTCGGCGTACGCCGGGACGCGCCCCCCCGGCGCGGGGGGGGCGGAATCCCGGGCGGGCCCGCCGGGGGCGGCGCCGCCGCGCTCGCGCGGGCAGCCCGCGTCGATCCAGCGCGCGAGCGCGGCGATCTGCTCCGGGGGCATCGGCTTGCCGCCCTTGGGCATGCGCTGCACGTCGCGCTCCACCACCGAGCCGTCGGCGAGCTTGACGGCGAGCCCCTTGCCGTCGGTGAGCGCCCTGATGAGGTTGGAGGCCCGCGCGTCTCCGGGCACCAGGAGGCGCACCGTCACCTCGGGGTCGTCGAACGAGTACGGGAACTCCAGCGCCACGAACTCCTCGTAGGGCAGTTCCCAGAAGTTCTCGTGGCCCGCGTTGGGCGCCTTCTGGCCCAGCGCCGCGAACAGCGCCTGGACGTCCGCGTAGCCAAGGTCGGTGGTCGCCCCGGCGGGCTGCGGGCCGGGCCCCGGCCCCGGTCCGGGCCCCGGAGGCTCGGGCACGGGGCAATACTCCGCGTCCGGGTCGCAGCCCACCCGCATCGGGATGTCGGCGAAGTCAAACGCCAGGGTCCAGGCGCCGCCGTAGAACTGGTACAGGCGCAGGAAGCGCCCCTTCTCGGACACGGTCTTGCGCTCGGCTGTCAGCGTCTCCAGGAAGATGCGCCCCATCGCGAACACGTAGGTGCGGTCCTTCACCGTCTCGCTCGCCAGGATGTCCGGGTCGTAGTCGTAGCGCACGTCGGTGAGCTGCACGTCGGTGATCTCGCCCGCCCCCAGCGCCTCGAAGTATCCCTTCCACTCGCTGGCCACCTCGTCCACGCCGGCGGCGAAGCGCGGTCCGTCCACGCGGAACAGGATCGGGCGCGTGCCCCGCGGCCAGCAGCACTGGCCCATCGCCTCCGCGTCCTTGCGCTTCATGGCGACCTTGAGCGCCTCCTCGAGCTGCTCGATGCCCTTGGGGGCGTTGCGAAAGCGCGGTTGGATCGTCGAGGCGTCGTGGCTCCAGGCGGTGCGGATGTGGTTGACGACCGCGACCAGTTCCTCGTTCGTGAGCCGCGGGCCCCACGCCGGCATCTGCGTCCCGGGCACGCCCGTCACGATCTTGGTCAGCAGCGCGTACGGGTGCTCGGCCACGGCCAGGGTCCGCGTGTCGCGCAGGCGCTTGACCGGCGTGATCCCGGGGTCGAACGGATCGCGCAGCCCGAGGCCGTCCTCGCCGTGGCAGCGGGCGCAGGTGTCCACGTACACGCGCTCGCCCGCGTTGGCCAGGCTCACGGCGCTTTGCGCCGAGGCGTCGCGGCGCTGCGGGACCGGGTTGAAGACGTAGAACATGGTCCAGGCGGTGACCGCCAGGAACAACACCCAGGCCCACGTGGGGATGGGTTGGGGCGTCTCGGCCCGCCGGGGCTCGAAGTCCACCTCGGTGTTGCCCGCGTAGGCGTTGATGATCAGCTCGACCTGCCCGCCACGAGCTTTCGCTGCGTGCCGTTCAGCGAGCCGGTTTTGAGCTTGATATAGTCTTTTTGAAAATCGAAGGCCACTCCCTGAGCAGAATCCATCAGCGTGATCGAGCGATCGGTTCCAACCTGCGCTGTTCCGGTGAGCGCCGGTTGCGGACTGAATCTTCGCTCGAGAATGGAGTTCTTGTTGGTGCTGGAATAGATCACGAGATGCTGCGGTGTGGCAATACCCAAGACAAAGGGCGAATGCCGCAGCTCGATCTCTCCCGGATAGGAATCGAGAATCCACTGGCCGCTGTTCTCGATTTTCCACAGGCGCTGGTCGGAGCCGCGAACAAAGATATGCCTCTTCTCCTCAGGCGTTCCCATCTTTTCGACCACGCCATGAGGACTCGAATCAACCTTTATTTCGTCAGACG
>JAPKHB010000280.1 GCA_026647295.1 Planctomycetota bacterium
CACGATCCGCGAGGTCGCGGGCCCGCGGGTCGACATCCTGCTCGCGCTGCCACTGGTACTCTGGCGGCTCGCGCCGGCGGCGTGGGCCGCCGAGGCCGCGCGCCACGTGGGCGGACCCGCGCTGAAGGAGGTGCCCGCGCACGTGCGGGAGGCCGTCCAGGGCGACGTGCTGTGGGTCGGCGAAGACCCCTTCGGGAACCTGGCCGTCGTGGGCGGTCAGGGGCCCAACCGCTACGACATGCGGCGCATCGGGGCCGTCCACGACGTGGGCGGCGACGACCACTACCACTACCCGGCGTTTGACGGATCCCCCGCCGTGCCGCTGCGCCTCGTCGTGGACGAGGCGGGCGACGACGTGCATGAGGCGCAGGGCCCCTTCGAAGGCCCCGCCACGGCGGTCCTGGGCTTCTCGCACCTCGACGACCGGGCCGGAAACGACCGGTACGTGACCCAGCACGCCTTCGGGGTGGGCGCGGGCGCGTTGGGCTTCGGGGTGCTGCTCGACCGCGCGGGTGACGACCGCTACGAGGCCACGGGCCCCGAGAGCGGCTGGGGCCTCGGGGCGGGCTTCTACGGGGGCGGCCTGATCGTGGACCTCTCGGGCCACGACGTCTACCGGGGCGAGAAACTCGTCCAGGGCGTGGGTGGCCCGCGGGGCTTCGGGGCCATCCTGGACGTTTCGGGAAACGACCGCTACGCGGCCAACGGCCCGAACTTCGGCTCGGCCTACGGGACGCCGGGGGTGTACCTGGGCATGAGCCAGGGCTTTGGCATCGGCGTGCGGGGCTACGCGGCCGGGGGGTTGGGCGCCCTGTACGACTTCGCCGGCCACGACCGGTACGAGGCCGGCGAGTTCAGCCAGGCCGGCGGCTACTTCTGGGGGATGGGGATCCTCCACGACGCGGCGGGCAACGACCTCTACTACGGGAACCGCTACGGCCAGGCCTTCGCGGCGCACCAGGCCGTGGGCGTGCTGGTGGACGACGCGGGCGACGACCAGTACTGGTCCATGACGGCCGCGAGCCAGGCGGGGACCTGGGACCAGAGCATCGGCCTGCTGCTCGACCGCAAGGGCAACGACAGCTACCGCTGCGACGGCCTGGGGCAGGGCGCGGCGGCGATGCAGGCGCTGGCGATCCTGATCGACCTCGAAGGCGACGACCGCTACACGGGCCGGGGCGCCGTCCAGGGCCAGGGCGGGGACAACGCCTACCACTACGACGCCGACAAGGTGTTCTCGTTCAGCGCGCTGGTGGACCTCGGCGGCGGCCACGACGCCTACTCCGAACCCCGGGAAAACGGGACGACCAAGGCCCTAGGCGCCCACGACCCGGCCCGCCCCTCCGCCTCGACCCTCTACGGCCTCTTCCTGGACCGGTGACGCCGGTCAGGGACAGGTGGCGAAGGCCTGCGTGTCGGTGATCGCCGCCGGAAGGGACCCGGCCGGATTGAAGTAGGTCCGGCCGACCCCCTGCGCGGTGTCCGTGACCGTGAGCGTGAACTCCACGTTGGTCAGCCCGCCGTAGAACACCCAATAGTGGTTGTTCGGCGTGCACCCGTTGAGGATCTTGATGATCACTTCCGTGTTGTTCGGGTCGAAGAAGTAGAAGGTGCCCGTGCTGGGCTGCCCCGGGATCGGGACGGGGGTCGCGTCGGCCGGCTGGCCCGTTCCGGGGTTCACGAAGCTCACCTCCACGCGAAAGCGCGTGTCCAGGAGGCACAGCGCCGAGGGGCTCGGGGCGCAGGTGCCGGGCGTCGCGGAAAACGGTGTGGACGGCGTCGAGTCGGGCACGGCGCGCGTCGCCTGGAAATTGTAGGTGACGTCGCCGGTCGGAAGGCGGGCGATGGTGGTTCCGCCCAGCGTCGTGCCGGGCCCAGGGGGATAGACGAGCGAGACCGAGTACTCGACGTCGGGGGTCGCGGTGCCGGCGGTCGCCCCCGCCGAGGGCTTCGGGGACGCCGGGGGGCACTGGGCGCGGAAGCTCCCGGTCACCGCCCCGCCGTAACCGAACGCGAGGTTGGAGGCCGTGATCTGCATCACGTGGCCCGGTGCGTCGCAGTTGCTGTCCGTGAGCAACACGAGTTGGCCCTGGAAGAGCCCGAGGTGCCCGTTGCCCGCGGGCTGGCCTCCCTGGAACACCTGATAGGCCCACATGCCGTCGATGGACGGTTGCCCCTTGCCGCCCGAGCCCCCCCCACCCAGGCCGCAGCCTGCGGCTCCTCCCACGCCGCACGCAAGGAGGCAGACCAATACGAAGCGGGGCGTCCGCAGGCCAGCGCCAAGGGCAAAGGCGACCATCGGGAACCTCCATTCGCAGGGGGGCCCAATCGTAGGTCCGGGGGCGGTTCGTTTCACCGCGCCAGTTTTCCCGGGGTCCGCCCGGCCCCCCGGGCCGGCGGCGGGGCGGCGCCCCGTCCCCCCCGGGGGGCGGAGGGGGAGAGGCCGGTGTGGTACGCTCCGGGCTCCCCAGGGCGCAACCGCCCTCCCCCCCGTCGACGAGAGGAGGCCCCATGAGTGCCGCAAGCCGATCCGCCCGCGCGCCCGCCTCCCGTCGGCCCGCCGGCAACCGCGCCCCGTAGCGATCCCCCGCAAGGGGCCCGTGCGCGCTGCCCCCCGCCCTCGGTGAGGCGTTCTGGACGCCCTGCGTCCTGTTCCACGCCCGCGGCCTGACCCTTGTCCGGCCGCCCCCCTTCCGAGGACCCCCCGATGGATCGTCTCCCCAGTCTGGGGTGGGACGCCGCGCTCGAAGCGGCGAGCCTCCCCCACCGCGCCGAAGGGCTCGTGCCCGGGCGCGTGATCGAAGCCCAGAAGGACGGTTACACCGTCGCGCTCGCCCGCAACGACCACCCTGCGCGCCTGGCCGGGCGCCTCCGGCATGCCCTTTCGAGCCGCCTGGACCTGCCGACGGTGGGCGACTTCGTCGCCGTGGACGCCGTCGCTGCCGGTGAGGCCACGACCGTGCGCGCCGTACTCCCCCGCCGTTCCCTGCTCGCCCGCAAGGCGGCCGGGCGCACGAGCGAGCCCCAGGCGCTCGCCGCCAACGTGGACGTCGCCCTCCTCGCGACGGCCGCGTCGGCGGACTTCGCGCCCCGCCGGCTGGAGCGCTACCTCGCGCTGGTGCGCGAGGCGGGCGTGGACCCGGTCGTGGTCCTGACGAAGGCGGACCTCCACCCGGCCGTCGCGGACCTGCGGCGGCGGGCGATGGCCGTCGCCCCCGGCGTCCCGGTCGTCGCCGTGAGCGCGCTCGGGGGGACGGGGCTGGAGGACCTGGCCGCATGCCTGGGTCCTGCCATGACCGGCGTGCTGATCGGGTCCTCGGGCGTCGGGAAGTCCACGCTCGTCAACCGCTGGATGGGCGCGCCGGTCCAGGCCGTGCGCGAGATCCGCGCGCACGACGAGCGGGGAGTGCACACGACCACCGCCCGCCGCCTGCTGCGGCTGCCCTGGGGCGCGCTGCTCATCGACACGCCCGGCCTGCGCGAGGTGGCGCTGGCCGGAACGCCCGGGGGCCTGGGCTCCGCCTTCTCCGACGTCGAGGCCTTCGCGGCGGCCTGCCGGTTCCGGGACTGCGCGCATGTCACCGAACCGGGGTGTGCGGTGCGGTCCGCGGTGGAGGAGGGGGCCCTGGCCCCGGACCGCCTCGACGCGTTCCTGCGGCTCGGGCGCGAGATGGCGTTCCTGGCCCGCAAGGAGGACGTGCACCAGCGATTGGCCGAGCAGCGCCGGTGGAAGGAGGTCTCAAAGGCCGCCCGCCGCCGCCGCCGGGCGGACCCCGACGCCTGACCGTACCGAGCGCGGCTCGTTTCCGTCAGGGCGATCCCTCGCGCTCGGGGGGACCCGCGCCCGGGACGGGGCCGGGGCCGGCCACGGCCCGCCGCGGCCCCGCCGGGGGCCTGCGTGGGCATGTCTGACCGGGGTTCCCCTCCGCCCGCGCCCGCGCCGGTTTCCCCTACCGCGCGGGCAATGCCCCGGCCCACTGCTCGTTGAGCAGGGCGGGCAGGTGCTGGCGGCGCGCGACGAGCGTCCGCAGGATCTCGCCAGCCGGGGCCGGGTCCTTCGCGTGCCGGACGACGCCGTGCACGAGGGTCGCCAACTCCTCGTCACCCAGTTCCACCAGGCGCGTGGCGGCCCGGGTCATGTCCCGCCCCGCCAGCATCTCCTCCAGGCGCGCCGCCGCCTCGTGCCAGGGGTTGCCGCCGTTGCGGCCCGACTCGCGGTACCAGTCCCGCAGCCAACGGGCCCAGTTCACGACCGCGTCGGCGTCGTCCAGTTCGCGGAAGGTGTGGCCCCAGCGCGACGACCAGATCGAGACCGGGTACTCGGGCGTCGTGAGGTAGGACATGCCGGCGTCGATCGACCACACGCGCCCCGCCCGGTCCACCTTGAAGTTCTCCAGGTGGATGTCGTAGTTCCCCGTCACGACCTGGAGCGGACGGAATTCCGCGACCTGCCCCTTGAGGGCGAGCCGTGCCCCGGGCGAAAGGGTCTGGAGGTTGGTGGTGTCGGGGATCCAGCGCACGAGAACCCCCGCCTCGCCGTCCAGCACCATGGGCTCCACGTGCGGAACGCGCAAGCCCAGGCGGCGCGCAAGGCGGTGGTGCAGGAGTTCGGCGATCAACTGGCCGTCCTCCTGCACCCCGGGGACACCCGTCCGCCCCGCCGGCTTCCAGACCGCCAGCGGGTTGCCCATCGCGTCGTCGATGCGCAGCGCGCCCCCGGCACCGCCCACCGGGGTCATGCGGGACTTGGGCACGGACTCGATGTAGGCGCGCGCCTCCGCCGTGAAGGGTTGGAGGGCTTCGTCGGCCTCCGCCGCCGCGCGGGCGATGCGCGGGAGCGCCGCGCGCCGGGCCCGCACGCGCAGGGTGCGCGCCGCGGAGCGCGCCTCCTCGAGGGCCGCCGCGACGCGGGCGAGCGCGTCGTCCCCCGCTCCGAGCCGGCGCACGGCGGTGTGCAGCAGCGCGGCGGCATCGTCGAAGCGCTCCGCGCGCATCAGCGCCGCCGCCTGCGCCTCCAGTTCGGCCACGGTCGCCGGCGCCGGGGGCGGCGCGGCCGGCGGGCGCGGCGGGCTCGCGGGAGGCGTCGCCGGGTTGGGCGCTTGCGCGCGCGCCCGGGCCGGGGGCGCCCGCAGCGGGGCGCGCGCGCCCGGGGGGCGGGCGTGCGGGAACAGGGGCTCGGGCGGCCGCAGGCCCCGAAGCCGCGCCCCGCCCTCGGCGACGACGCCCCCGGGAGGCGGGGGCCGGCC
>JAPKHB010000281.1 GCA_026647295.1 Planctomycetota bacterium
CGATGGACGACCTGGTCCACTTCTTCGGCCGGGCGTCGAGCGAACTGGCCGACGTCGTCGGGCGCATCCCGGTCGCGCGCACGCCGGGGTAGCGCGGGGAGACCCTCCGCCTACGGCGCGCCCAGCCCCGCTTCAAGGACCTGGCGCGCGCGGCAGTCCTGGCGGAAGACGGTGACGCCCTTGAGTCCGAGGCGGTGCGCCGTGCGGAAGGCGGCCGCGACGTCCGCGGGCGTCGCCGGGGCGGGCAGGTTCACCGTCTTGCTGACGGCGTTGTCCACGTGGCGCTGGAAGGCGGCCTGCATGGCGAGGTGCGCCTCGGCCGGGAGTTCGAGCGCGGTCGCGAGGACTCCGGGCGCGAGGCCGTCGAGCGCGGCGTCCGGGGGCAGGCGGCCGGTGCGGCGCACCTCGGCGAGGAGCGCCGCGCCGTGCGCCCCGCGGCGTCCGAGTTCCTGTTCGACCAGCGGCTCGATCTCCTCGAGGCGCTCCCCGCCCAGCACGTGCTGGCGCCGGAACGAAAGGGCGAAGAAGGGCTCGATGCCCGAGGTGGTGCCCGCCAGGATGCTGATCGTGCCCGCCGGCGCGATCGACAGCCGGGTGGCGTTGCGCATGGGGCCTTCGCCCGCCCGGCGGCTCTGCGCGTGCGCCTCGAAGTTCCCGCGCGCTGCGCCGAGGCGGGCGGAGGCCTCGTCCGCCGCCGCCGCGAGCGTCCGGGCCACCGCCTCGCCGAGCCGCACCGCGCGCGGGTCGCCATAAGGCAGCCCGAGCCGAAGCAGGGCCTCGGCGAGCCCCATCACGCCCACGCCGATCTTGCGCGTGCGGCGCGCGGCCCGGCGCAGCGCTTCGAAGGGCCACGCGTTCACCTCGAGCGCGTCGTCCAGGAAGCGCACCACCAGGCCCGCGAGCCGGGCGAGTTCCTCGAAGTCCAGGCGCGGGCCGTGCAGACCCTCCCGGACCAGACGCCCGAGGTGGATCGACGCCAGGTTGCACGACTCGAAGGGGTGCAGCGGGACCTCACCGCACGGGTTGGTGGCCTCGAGCGGGCCGCGGGCGGGGACCGGGTTGGCGGCCTCGATCGCGTCCAGGAAGAGGAGGCCGGGGTCACCGCTGGCCCAGGCGGAGCGGACGATCTCGTCCCACAACTCCGCGGCGCGCACGCGCGCGACGGGTGCGCCGTCGCGGCGCGCCACCAGCGGGAGGTGGGCGTCGGCGTCCAGTGCGGCGAAGAACGCATCCGGGAGGCCGACCGAGAGGTTGAAGTTCTCGAGTCGTCCGGGCTCGAGCTTGGCGCGCACGAAAGCCCGCACGTCCGGGTGGTCGACCCGCAGCACGCCCATGTTGGCGCCGCGACGCCGCCCGCCGTGGCTTACGGCGAGCGTGAGCGCGTCCAGGCGCTCGAGCGCGGCCAGCGGCCCGCCGGCGGCCCCGGGCCCCTCCGGTTCGCCCAGGCCACACAGGCCCGAGAGGCCAAAGCCCGTGCCGGCCCCCGTCCGCTGGATGGCGGCGGCCTGCGCGCAGGTGGCGTCCAGGCCTCCGGGCGCGTCGGACACCGGGAGCACGAAGCAGGCGCTCAACTGGCCGCCGGGAAGCCCGGCGTTCATGAGCGTGGGGGAGTTGGGCAGGAAGGCGCGTTCGGCCAACGCCTCCTCGAAGGCCCGGGCCTGCGGACCCACCTGGGCCGGGTCGAAGGCGGCCTCCCCTTCGGCCACCGCCTGCGCCACCCGCCGCACGAGGTCCTCGGGCGTCTCCCGCACGACGCCCTCCGCGTCGCGGCGCAGGTAGCGTCGCTCCAGGACGTGCAGGGCATGGCCGCTGAACGCCTTCACGAACCCAGGATAGCCATCCGGTCCGCGCCCCGCTCGATTGACCGTACGGAGCCAGGCTCCGGTGCATCATTCGAGCGCACAGGGTGGGCGGGCATCCCGTGCCGATGCGCACCGCGCTCCCGCGCGGCCTCTACAGGGTCGGCACGCGGGCGCGTGCCGGGACCTGGCCGATGGCGTGCTGGGCGGTGTCGATCGGCGCGTCGCGGCGCCCGGAGCGACCCTGGATCGTCGCCCGGCCTCGCCGCGGCACACGGTGATGCATCGCTCGCCTGGCGCGCTCACGCGGACTCTGCACCTCCCCGTGCCCCTTGGGGTGGCGCGGCGCTGCGGCGTGTCGTTCGAGGGGGTGGGACGGTTCGTGTGGAAGGGCGCCCCGCCCGGGCCGACCCCCCGAAGGAGGGACCGCGCGGGGGCCCGGTTGCGTGCAGATCCGCGGCGTTGCGCGAAGCCGTGCGCACCCGGGCCGGGGGCTTGGCCCAAGGGTGCGTCGACGGGGCCGGAACGGCGGTTGCTCTACGGATGGGTGCGCGGGGGGAGGGTGCCGACGCGGCGCCCGAACCTCCTGCCATGGAGGATTGTCATGCCGAAGGCCCTGCTCCCCATCCAGCACAAGAAGGCCACGCCCCGGGAGGTGACGCCGCCCGCAGAGCCCTTCCGGTGGCTCTCCGCTCTGCCCCTCTCCACGCCCCTGTCCCGCTGGTTCGACGAGTTGTGGCCCGCCGGCGGCCCGCCGGCGGCGGACCTGCGCCTCGCCCCGCCGGTCGACGTGGTCGAGACCCCGGACGCCATCGTGCTGACGGCGGAGGTGCCGGGCATCCGCAAGGAGGACGTGCGCATCCAGGTCGAGGACGGCGTGCTGTCCATCGCGGGCGAGAAGGAGGAGCGTCGGGAGCAGAAGGAGGCCAACCTGTGCCGCAGCGAGCGGCGCTACGGAGCCTTCTACCGCAGCCTGACCCTGCCCGGTTCCGTCGAGGCCGAGAAGATCGTGGCCGAGATGGACGCCGGGGTGCTCACGGTGCGGCTGCCCAAGCGCGAGTCCGCCAAGCCCAAGACCATTCCCGTACGGTAGGACACCCGGCGGGCGGCGGGCCCCCCCCGCCGCCCGCCATCCCTGGCCGCGCCTTGCGGGGGCACCCATCGCGGAGCAGCCATGGAGGTCCGGTGCAAGGAGTGAGGGCCCGAACTCGACCCGGAGGAGGTCCGAGTCGGGGTCGTCGCGCGCGTCGAGGGGGGAGCAGTTTGCTGCTGTGGCGGCACCCGTCGTTCGGCCTCCAAGCCAGAGCCGCGGCCGGTGACCGCCTGGACCGTGCCGGAACAGGCGCAACGCTGACCCCCGTCCCCCTGCACCCCGGCGGGCCCGCGTTCATTCTTGGCGCCCTGCTCCTCGCCCTGCTCCCGGCGTGCGGCCGACCCGCGCCATCTCCCGCCCGCCGACTCGCGCCAGCGGCCCTGGCCCAGCTCGAGTTCTTCACCCGGTCGGGCTGTCCCCATTGCGCGGGGGCAGCCGACTGGATCGAGACGCTGCGAAAGGAGCGTCCAGCGCTCACTCTGGTCGTCCATCGGGTCCTCGAGGAGCCGGCGGCGCGAGAGCGGCTCTTGGCCCTGGCCGACGCCCGCGGCGTCGCTCCTGCGGGCACGCCCGCGTTCTACGCGGGTGGGGAACTCGTCGTCGGGTGGAAGGGGCAGGAGACCGGCCGGCGCGTCCTCGCCCTGCTGGACCGCGCCGCGGCGCCCGCGGGGGCCCCCGCGCCCTCCGCTCCGTCTCTGGACGAGCGCCTGGACGTGCCCCTTGTGGGCCGGGTCCGCCTGCGCGACCTGGGACTCCCGGCCCTCACGGTCGTGCTAGGGCTCGTGGACGGGCTGAACCCCTGCGCGATGTGGGTGCTCGTCTTCCTGCTCTCGATCCTGGTGAATCTGAAGAGCCGCGCGCGGATGCTGCTTGTGGCGGGCACCTTCGTCGTCGTGAGTGGCCTGGTCTACTTCACCTTCATGGCCGCGTGGTTGCACTTGCACCGGTGGATCGGGCTCTATCGGGGCGTGCAACTGGCCCTGGGCCTACTCGCCGTCGGCGTCGGGGCGATCCACGTGAAGGACTTCTTCGCCTTCCATCGCGGCGTGACGCTGTCGATCCCGGAGTCCGCCAAGCCGGGCCTGTACGGCCGAATGCGCCGCATCGTCCAGGCCCCGGGCCCCGCGGCGGCGCTGGGGAGCGTCATCGCGTTGGCCGTGGTCGTCAACTTCGTGGAGTTGCTCTGCACGGCGGGCCTGCCCGCCGTGTACACCGGCATCCTGGCGAGCCATGACCTCTCCCTGCTCGAGCACTACGGATACCTGGCCCTGTACCAGCTCTTCTACATGCTCGACGACGCCGCCCTCCTCCTTGTCGCCGTCCTCACGCTCTCCCGCGCCCGGCTCCAGGAACGGGGCGGGCGGATCCTCAAACTCGTCAGCGGCCTCGTGATGTTGGGGCTGGGCCTCCTGCTTCTCCTGCGGCCGGAGTGGCTCTCCGGGTAGTCGGACGGTGCCTGGCCCCCGTGCGTGATTCGAGGGGCAGACGACTCGTACGGGCCCCGGCGCCCGTCGGCCGACGGGGGGGGTGCGCGGCGGCCGGCGGAGAGTCCCGGGGGCGGGGGAGAATCGAAGGCGATGGCCCCCCTCAAGCCGCCGTCCAACGCCGAACTGGCCGACCTGCTGGAGCGGGTGGGGGACCTGTTGGAAGCCCAGCACGCCGACGGCTACCGGGTCCGGGCCTACCACAACGCCGCGCGCCAGCTCCGGGCCGAGACCGAACCCGTCGTCGACCTGCTGGCGCGGGAGGGGACCCGCGGCCTCGAACGCCTGCCCGCCATCGGGCGCAGCATCGCGACGAGCCTGCACGAGTACGTAAAGACGGGGCGACTGGGCCTGCTGGACCGCCTGGAGGGGCAGGTCTCTCCGGAGGACCTGTTCACCACCGTGCCCGGCGTCGGTGAGGAACTCGCCCGCCGCGTCCACGAACGCCTCGGCGTGGAGACGCTGGAAGACCTCGAGGCCGCCGCCCACGACGGGCGCCTGGAGACGGTGCCGGGGTTCGGCCCCCGGCGCGTGCGCGCCGTGCGCGAGGCGCTGGCGGCCATGTTGAGCCGGTCGGTCCGCCGCCGAGCGCGCCGTGGACCGGGGGCGCCCGCGCCCACCCGCGAGCGGCCGCCGGTCGGGCTGCTGCTCGACCTGGACCGCGAGTACCGGGCGGCCGCCGAGGCGGGGCGGCTGCGCCGCATCGCCCCGCGGCGCTTCAACCCCGAGCGCCGGGCGTGGCTGCCCGTGCTGCACGCCGAACGCGGCGGCTGGTCGCTCACCGCCATGTACTCCAACACCGCGCTGGCCCATCGGCTCGGGCGCACGCAGGACTGGGTCGTGAT
>JAPKHB010000282.1 GCA_026647295.1 Planctomycetota bacterium
GGTCGCGTCTGCCTGGAGAAGGTGTCCGCCATGCCCAAGCAGGGCGTCGCCTCGACCTTCCGCTTCGGCACCGGCTGGGCCCGAAGCGCGGACGGCGCGCGCGCGAGGGCGCGGAGCGCGGGCCGGAGGCGCCGGCGGAGCGCGGGCGCCGGGAGCGGCCGCGGCGCGGCGAGCGCGCCGAGCGGCGCACGGCCTACGACCGCGACGCGATCGAACTCACGCCGCGGGCGCCCGACGCCTGCGCCGCGGTCGAGAAGATCCTCCTGGTGAACGCCACCGACCGGGACGAGGCGCGCATCGCCCTCCTGATCGACGGGCGCCTGGACGAGGTGTTCATCGAGGCGCCCGACGAGCGCTCCCAGGCCGGCAACGTCTACCGCGGCCGGGTGCAGAACGTGGAAAAGGGCATCGGTGCGGCCTTCGTCGACCTGGGGCGGGGCGTCACGGGCTTCCTGCACGCCAGCGACCTGCCGGTGAAGGAAGGGGACGGGGGCGACGCCCCGGTCACCGAGCGCCTGCACCCGGGCGACGAGGTGATCGTGCAGATCACGCGGGACAGCATCGGGCGCAAGGGCCCGGCGCTCACGGGGCGGATCTCGATCCCCGGCCGCTACCTCGTGCTGATGCCCTACTCCAGCCGCTCCGGGATCTCGCGCCGCATCCCCCACGGGCGGGAGCGCGAGCGCGTGCGCCGGCTGATCGAGCAGCTCGTGGTGCCGGAGGGGATGGGCGTGATCCTGCGCACCGCCAGCGACACGACCGACCTGGCGGCGCTCAAGGCCGACCTGGACCACCTGGTGGCCGAGTGGTCGATCATCCAGCGCAAGGCCGCCGAGCCGGGGCAGCCCGGCGTGCTGCGCGGGGAGAGCGACATCGCCGAGCGCAGCGTGCGCGACATCATGCCCAGCGACGTGACGCGGATCGTGGTGGACCGGGACGACGTCGCCGGGCACATCCACCGCCTGCTGCGGATCTGGTACCCCTCGGCGGCCGCCGCCGCCGAGGAGCACGCCCACGAGACCGTGCGGCGGGCCGCCGCCGCCGCCGACGCCCCGCGCGGGGAGCGGGCCGAGCCCCCGGCCCCCGCGCCCGCAGGGTCCGCCCCGCCCCCAGAGCCCGCCCCGCCCGCCGTGTCCGCAGGGCCCGCCGGCCCGGGAGCGGGGGGCGCCCCCGCGCCGGCCGTCGAGGCGGCCGGGCCCGCCGCGCAGGACCCCGTCGGTGCGCCCGCCGGGGGCGCCGATCCGGCGGGACCCGCGGCGGCGTCCGAGTCGCCCGAGGAACGCATGGAGCGCCTCGCGCAGGCGGCGCGCGCCATGCCCGAGGTCGAACTCCACACCGACCCGATGCCGCTGTTCCACGCCTACAACGTCGAGTCGCAGATCGAGGACGCCTTCAAGCGCACCATCCGGCTCCCCTCCGGGGGCTCGATCGTGTTCGACCAGACGGAGGCGCTGGTGGCCATCGACGTCAACTCCGGGCGGCTCACGGACCGCGAGGACCCCGAGGCCACGGCGCTGGCCACCAACCTCGAGGCCGTCGTCGAGGTGGCGCGCCAACTCCGGCTGCGCGACCTGGGAGGCCTGGTCGTGATCGACTTCATCGACATGCGCGAGCGCAGCGCGCGCCGGGAGGTGGAGAAGGCCCTCCAGGAGGCCCTCTCGCGTGACCGGGCCCGCATCCGCCTGGGGCGCATGGGCCCCTTCGGCCTCGTGCAGCTCTCGCGCCAGCGGATCCGCCAGGCGTTGACCCGGATCACCCACGAGGAGTGCGAGGCCTGCGCCGGCACCGGGCGGCGCCGCCACCTCTCGGGCCTCGCGCTGCGCGTGCTGCGGGAGATCCAGGCCCGGATCGCCCGCTCCAAGGGGCGGGGGGGCGTGGAGGTGCGCGCCCCGCGCGAGGTGGTGGACTGGCTGAAGCGCAACCGTTCGCACGTGCTTCGCCAGTTGGAACGCAGCGCGACCGGCCCCATCACGCTCACCGTGGACGACCGCCTCGCCGGGGACGGCTGGGCCATGCGCGGCGTGCCGGCCGCGGGGGGGGCGCCCGAGTAGCGCGGGGGCGCGGCCCCCGGGCGGCGCGGGCCGAGGGTGGGGGGGCCCCGGGGCACGGTCCGGCGCCCCCCGGCCCCGTGGCGGGCGCGTCGGCGGGGCGCCACCCCTGGGGATTCCGCTTCGGCCCCCCGGCGGTCCTGCGTACGCTCGGCCGCTTGACCCCGCTCTTCGGGGCCCCCAGAGGACCACCGTCATGTACGCCGTCATCCGCGACCGCGGCCGCCAGTACACCGTGCGCCCGGGCCAGACCCTGCGCGTGGACCGCCTCGAGCAGGAGCCCGGGGCCCAGGTCGAGCTGGGCGAGGTGCTGCTGCTGGGGGGCGAGGGCGGACCCCGCCTGGGCGCCCCGACCGTCCCCGGCGCGGTCGTGCGCGCCACGGTGCTGGGCGAGCGCAGGGCCGCCAAGTTGATCGTCTTCAAGAAGAAGCGGCGCAAGATGTACCGGCGCAAGCAGGGCCATCGGCAGCGCCACACCGACGTGCGGGTGGAGAGCATCTCCTAGCCCGCACCCCCGGGAAGCCCTCGGAGGAACACCGCCATGGCGCACAAGAAGGGTCAGGGATCCTGCCGCAACGGCCGGGACAGCAACCCCAAGTACCGCGGGGTGAAGCGCTACGCGGGGCAGGCCGTGCGCAACGGCCACATCCTGGTCCGGCAGGTCGGCTCGCGGCTCAAGCCCGGCCACGGCGTGCGGATGGGCGGCGACTTCACCCTCTACGCCGTGCGGGACGGCGTCGTGCGCTTCCAGTCCAACGGCCGCGTCCACGTGGACCCGGTCGAGCAGCCCGCGGCCGCGACCCGGGCCGGCTAGGGCCGCGGGCGGGCCGTTGGCCGGCCCCACCGTCGTGTTCCTGGACCAACGCGAGATCCGGGTGCGCGCGGGGCGCGGCGGCGACGGCTGCGTCGCCTGGCGCCGCGAGGCGCGCGTGGCCCGGGGCGGGCCGGCCGGCGGCGACGGCGGCCGCGGCGGGGACGTGATCCTCCTGGCCGACGCCCAACTCACCACCTTCGGCGACATGGAGGACCTGCGCCTCGTGCGCGCCGAGGACGGCGCGCGCGGGCAGGGGAGCCAGCGCCACGGCCGCTCGGGCGGCGACCGCGTGCTGCGGGTGCCGCCCGGCACGACCGTCTACGACGCGGCGAGCGGCCGGCGACTGGCCGACCTGACCCGCGACGGGATGCGCTTCGTCGCGGCCCGGGGAGGGGCGGGGGGGCAGGGCAACGCGCGCTTTGCCACGGCGACCGACCAGGCGCCGCGCCGCGCGGACCCGGGTCAGGCGGGGGCGGAGCACCGCCTGCGCCTGGAGTTGCGGCTGCTGGCCGACGTGGGGCTGATCGGCCTGCCCAACGCCGGCAAGAGCACGCTGCTCGCGCGCCTCTCGGCCGCCCGCCCGCGAATCGCCGACTACCCCTTCACGACGCTGGACCCCCACCTGGGGATCGTCGAGGGCCCCGGCTCCCTGCGCTACGTGATGGCGGACCTGCCGGGCCTGATCGCCGGCGCCCACCAGGGCCATGGCCTGGGGGTCCGGTTCCTGCGGCACGTCGAGCGCACCCGCGTCCTCCTCCACCTGGTCGACCTGTGCCCCGGGGACGGCGGGGACCCGGTGGAGGCCTGGCGGACGGTGCGCCGGGAATTGGAGGCCTACGGCCGTGGCCTGGCCGGCCGGACCGAGGTGCTGGCCGCCACCAAGGCCGACGTGTGGGGCCGGGAGCCCGGGGCCCCGGAGGCCTTGAGGCGGCTGGCCGAGGTGGCCGATAGGGTCGTGCACCCGGTGTCGGCCGCGACCGGCGAGGGACTGGGCCCGCTGCTCGAGGCGCTGGCCGCGGCCCTCGCCGCCGCCCCCCCGGCGCCCGAGGTGCCCGAGCGCCTCGCCTGAACCCCGCAACGCGGCGGGCCGGGAGGGGCCACCCCCGAGGTCCCCGATGCTCGACGACGTCTTCGTCCACTTCCACGTGATGGTCAAGGAGCAGGCGTCGGACCTGATCCTGCGCACCGGGCACCGGCCGGTGGCGCGGATCGAAGGCAAGATCCGGTTCCTGGCCGAGGAACTGTTCACGGAGGAGCAGGCCGAGGCCCTGCTCGCCCACGTCCTGGACCCCGAGGACATCGAGGCCTTCCGGCGCAGCCACGAGCGCGACACCGCCTTCGTGCTGCCCGGGGCCGGCCGCTTCCGCTGCAACATCCTGCGTCAGCGGCGCCGCACCGCCTTCGTCTTCCGCCACGTCAAGGAGGTCGTGCCCTCGATGGAGGAACTGTGCCTTCCGGTCGTGCCCCTCCAGCGCCTGGCCCTCCTGCAGCGCGGGCTCGTGCTCGTCACCGGGATCGCGGGCTCGGGCAAGAGCACCACGCTGGCGGCGTTGATCGACCACATGAACCAGCGCGAGCACCGCCACGTGGTCACCATCGAGGATCCGATCGAGTTCGTGTTCCGCGACGGCAAGTGTGCCATCACGCAGCGGGAGATCGGCATCGACACGCCGGACTACTTCACGGCGCTCAAGTCGGTCGTGCGCCAGACGCCGGACGTCATCCTGGTGGGCGAGATGCGCGACCGCGAGACCGTGTCGGCCGCCCTCACCGCCGCCGAGACGGGGCACCTCGTGCTCTCCACGCTGCACACCGTGAACGCGGTGCAGACCGTGGAGCGCATCATCTCGTTCTACCCGCCCCACCAGCACGCCACGGTGCGTCTGCAGCTCTCGCTGGTGCTCGAGGGGGTCGTGAGCCAGCGCCTGGTGACCCGCCGCGCGGCCGCCGGCCGCGTGCCCGCGGTCGAGATCCTCCTGGGCACCCCTACGGTCAAGGAACTGGTGCTCGAGGGGCGCACCCGCGAACTGCAGCAGGCGCTCGAGGACGGGCACGACTACTACGGGAGCCAGTCCTTCAACCAGAGCCTCGTGGGCCTGGTGCGCCGGGGCCTGATCGAGTACGACGACGCCATGCAGGCGGCCGACAGCCCCGACGAGCTCAAGTTGGTGCTGCGCGGCATCTCCAAGGGCAGTTCCAACATCCAGAGCCTGTACGCCTGACCGGCTCGATTGACCGTACGGAAGGTATAGGGGGAGGTAGCCCCGATCCTGGTGGTTGTCAAAACCCAAGGATCCCGGCGGAAGCC
>JAPKHB010000283.1 GCA_026647295.1 Planctomycetota bacterium
CGACAATCCAAGAAAAACGCAGTTCTGCGTGAGAATGCGATTGCAGCGGGCTCTCGTGGTGCCGTATCTCTACTGAGCATGAGGTCGACGCGGCGCGCTCTGACCGCCCTCCCGGACCGGGCGGGCCCGGCGCGCCGGAGGGGCCGGTGCCCATGAAGCTGTCCATCGCCTCGATATCCGTGCTGTCGACCGCGCTGCTCCCGTCCGTCGGCGGGAGGGGGAAGGCGCCGGCGGGACGCGCTCGTGCTGTGGCGCCGACGACGCGCGCGACGCCCGGGAGGTGGCCGCCCGGCTGGGGCTGCCCTTCTACGTGGTCGACGTGGCCGACGCCTTCGCCGCGGTCCTTGCGGACTTCGAGTCCGCCTACCTCGCCGGCCGCACGCCCAACCCGTGCATCCTGTGCAACCGCTGGGTGAAGTTCGGGCGCCTGCTCGAGATCGCCCGCGGGCTCGGGGCCACGCGCGTGGCCACGGGACACTACGCGCGCGTGGTCCCGGGGCGCGGCGGCCGCACCGAACTGTGGCGCGCGCGCGATGCCCGCAAGGACCAGAGCTACGTGCTGGCGACCCTCACCCAGGAGCAGTTGGCCGCGGCCTGCTTCCCGCTCGGCCAGAGCACGAAGGCCGAGGTGCGGGCCGAGGCCGAGGCGCTGGGCCTGGGCGTCGCGCGAAAGCCCGACAGCCAGGAACTGTGCTTCGTGCCCGCCCGCGGCGGACACCGCGCCTGGCTGCGCGAGCGGCGCCCCACGGCCTTTCGGCCGGGCGTCTTCGAGGACGCGGCCGGCCGCGCCCTCGGACGCCACGACGGCGCGGCCGGCTTCACGCCCGGCCAGCGCCGGGGGTTGCCCGCCTTGGGCACGCCCCGCCACGTCGCGAAGGTCGACGTCGCCGCCGGCCGGGTGACCCTCGTGGCCCGCGCGGACCTCGAGCACCGCTGGCTGCTGGCCCGGGAGCCCCACTGGGTCTCCGAGGCCCCCTGGCCCTGCGGTGCGACGGGGCCCGTGGAGGTGCGGATCCGCCACGCCGGCGCGCCCCAGCGCGCCACGCTCACCGTGCTCGCCGGGCCCGCGCTGCGCCTGGACTTCGCGCAGCCGGCGTTCGCGCCGGCCCCCGGGCAGACCGTCGTGGCCTACGCCGGAGACCGCGTGCTGGTGAGCGCGACGATCCAGGACAGCGGCGCGTGAGCCACGCCCGCCCCGGCCGCCGCGGGTCGCCCGGGACCGCCCGCGGGGGCCGTCGGACCCGGCGGCCCTACCCGCCGAGCTTGTCCTTGAGCGCCTTGCCGGCCCGGAAGTTCACCCCCACCGAGGCCGGGATCTGGATCGGCTGCTTGGTCTGGGGGTTGGTGCCCATGCGCGCCTTGCGTTCGGTCCGGCGGAAGGTGCCGAAGCCCACGATGGCGACGTCTCCGGAGGCCGTCAGGCCTTCGGTCACGGCGTCCACGAAGGCGTTGAGGGCGCGCTCGGCGTCCGCCTTGCTCGCGCCCAGGTTGCGGGCCATCGTGTCGATGACTTCAGCCTTGTTCATGGGTCCTCCTGCGCGGCCCGGGCGCCGCCGTACGGCGGGCCGGGTCCGCCCGGATCCTAGCCAGACGGCCATGGCGGGCCAATCCGAAAACCAGCCCGGGCCCCACCCGGCCCGGCGTGGCCCCCGGGCCCCGGGGGCCCGCGCCGGGCTGCGCGGCACGCCCGTGCGGTGCCCGGTGCCCCGGCGCCCCGCGGCGGGCTCCGAGGGGCGGGGGCCGCGCTGATGCGCTTTGGGGCGTGGCGCACCCGCGGCCTGCTCGGAGCCGCGATCCTGGGTCTGGTGGGGCTCGCCCTGCTCGACCCCCGCTTCCGCTCCTCCGCCCCGCCGGAGGGCGCCGTGTTCGTGCTGGACGTGTCCGAGAGCATGGGGGCGGGGCGGGCCGAGCCGGAGCCGGGCTGGGCGTTGCGGCGTCCCTGGTTGCTCGTCGCCGACGGCGTGCAGGAGTCGCGCGTGTCGAGCGCGCCGGTCGGGATCCCGCGCCGCGCCAGCCGCCTGGAGGCAGCGCTGGTGCACGCGGCCGAGCGCTTTCCCGGCGCACCGGTCGTGCTCCTGTCCGACGGGCGCGAGACGCACGGCGACGCCCGGCGCGGGGCCCGCGCGGTGGCCGCGCGAGGCGGGCAGGTCTACACCGCCGCGCCGCCGCGCCCGGTGGCCGACGTCGGGCTGTTGCGCGCACGCGTCGCACAGGACGGCGCGACCGTGCGCGTGGACGCCTGGCTCGTGGCCTCGACGCCGGGCGCAGCCGTCGTCGAACTCCAGCACGAGGGCCGCGTGGTGGACCGCCGCCGCGCGGCCTGGACCGAGCCCGGCGTGGTCGTGGCCGTGGCCCTGGTCGACCCGGCGCCGGGCGCGGGACGCATGGCCTACCAGGTGCTCCTGCGCGCCGAGCCCGGCACGCCCAACGACGACCCCGACGACGACCGCCTGGACCTGGTGCGCGCCACCGCGGAGCGCGTGGGCGAGGTGTGGGGAGAACTGGCGGCGACGGACCTCGCCGTGCCCGGCGTGCGCCTCCTGCCCCGCGCCGGGCCCGGGGCCCCGGTGCTGGGCGGCGTGGACCTGGTGGTGCTCTCCAACACGCCCTGGTCGGAGATCGGTCCCGAGGGCGCCGAGCGGCTCGTGCGCTTCGTGGCCGGGGGCGGCCGCCTGCTCGTGCTTGGCGGGCCGGACGCCTACGGCCCCGGAGGCTGGGCCCTGACCGCGTTGGAAGAGCACCTGCTCCCGTTGCGCAGCCGGCGGCCCGAGGGCGCCGACCTCGCCGTGCTGCTGCTGCTCGACCGCAGCGCCAGCACGCACGGGCGCGCGCTCGCGCACCTGCGCGGAGCCGCCGCCCGCGCGGGGCGCGGCGCGGTCCCCGGCGAGCGCCTCGGCGTTCTCGCCTTCGCGCACGAGCCCGCCGCCGCGCTGCTCGACCCCGGCTGGATCGACGGCGGCGACGGCCCGGCGGCGCGCGAGCGCCTGGTCGCGGCGCTGGATGCGCTGGAGGCGCGCGGCGGGACCGACCTGCCGGCCGCGTTGCTCGCCGGCGTCCGCGAACTGGGGGCGCAGGCGGCGCGCCAGCGCCGCCTCCTGCTGCTCACCGACGGCGACCCCGACCACCCGCCCGACCTGGCCGGGTTGCGCGCGGCGCGCGAGGCGGCCGAACGCGCGCAGATCCGCGTCGGGGCCCTGCTGGTGGGGGACCCCGCGCTGGCCACCCGCCTGCGCGAGGTGGTCGCGCTCGCGCCCGGTGACGTGGTGGAACTCGAGTCGCCCGACGACCTGCCCGAGGCGCTGTTGCACTGGGTGGCCCGCGAACGCGGCGAACGCGAGGTCGTCCCGGGACCGGCCGGCGTGGTGGCGCAGACCGACGACCTCCCGCCGCTGGACCTCGCCGACTTCCGCCCCGTGCGCATGCACGCGCTGGAGGCGGCCCCCGGCGCCGAGGAGGTGTTGCGCACGGTCCCGCACGCAACCGAGGCCCCGCTGCCCTTCGCCGCGCGGCGTCGGGTGGGTGCGGGCGAGGTGCTGGCGCTGGCCTGGGGCCCCGAGGCCGAGGACCGCTCGCGCTGGGCGCGCGAGGCCGCGCGGCTCGGCCCGTGGGTCGCGGCGCTCGCCGGGGCCGCGGACCGCGGCCTCCTGGCGGACCTGGACGGCCGCCGCCTCTCGGTGCTCTGGGAGGAGGCCCGGGGGATGGGGGCGATCGAGGCCGTCGGCGAGGGGCGCCCGGCCCGGCTCCTCGAGGTGGCCCCCGGGCGCTTCGAGGGCGAGGTGGGCCCCGAGGCCCTCGCCGGGCATCTGCGGGTACGGGCCGGGCCGCCGTTCGGAGAGAGCCGGCCGCTGCGCCTGCCCGCGCGCCCGCCCCTGGAGCACCTGGGCGCGGGGCCGGACCTCGGGGCCCTGGACGCGATCGCCCGGGCCGGCGGCGGCCAGCGCCTGATGGCCGGCGTGGAAGTGCCTGCCCCCGCGCCCGCGCCGGGCCCCAGCCTGGCCCACGGCTTCCTCCTCCTGGCCGTTATGCTCTTCCTCGGCGAGCGGGCGCTGCGATAGGGGTGCGCATGGCCGGGCCTCCCGCCGACCGAAAGAGGATGCGGATGCCCTTCTCCCTCCTGCGTCGCCGCGCCGCCTGTGCCCTCCTTCCCGGGCTCTCCTTCCTGCTGCTGGCCGGCGCGTGCACAGGGGCGGCGCGCGCCCCCGCGCCCCGGGGGTCCGCCGGGGCTGCGGCGGCCGCGGGCCGGCCCGGCGACCGCCCCTTCGCCGAACTCACGCCGCAGGCGCAGGCCGACATCGGCATGCTGATCGGGCGCATCCCGAGCGCCTCGCCCGAGCAGCGCATGGAGATCGCCACGCGTCTCGTGCGCTTTGGCGAGGCGGCGGTCCCGCAGCTGGTGGAGGGCCTCTCCCACCCCGACCCCTCCGTGCGCATCACCAGCGCCTACCTCCTCGGCCTGCTCAAGGACCCCCGCAGCCTGGACGCGCTGTACCGCGCCCTGTCCGACCCGCTCGAGGACGTGCGCTTCGAGGCCGGGACGGCGCTGCTCAGGGCGGGGGACGACCGGGCGGTTCCGCTGCTGCTCCACGGGCTCGAGCACCCGGACCCGCTCGTGCGCGCGCGGGCCATCACCGTGCTCCAGGGCCGCACGGGCAGCACGCTGGACTTCCGTCCGGACGCCACGCCCGAGGATCGCGCCGCGGCGGTCGCGCGTTGGCGGGCGTGGTACGAGCAGCGGCGCCGGAGGGCTCCGTGACGGCGGGGAGGGCCGGCCGGCGCGCGCTGGCGGCGATCGCGCTGCTCGGGCTGGCCGCGTGCCAGGCGCCGCCCGGCCCGCAGCGCTTCGTGGGCACGGGCAACCCCTACGAACCCGTGCCGCTCCCGCCACGCGTCCCCATGGTGCACCCGCCGCTTCGGGACGCGCAGGCCGAGGTGCGCGAACTCGAAGCCCGCCGCGACCGGGCGCCGGACGACGTGCGCGCGCACCTGGCCTACGTCGCGGGGCTCACGCGCCTCGGCCGCCGCGCCCAGGCGCGCGCCCACTACGCGGCGCGCGTGCAGGGCCCCGATGCGCGGCCCATCGAACAGGTGATGGCCGCGCGCCTCATGGGCCGGGGCGGCAGCAGCGCCCTGCGCCGCGTCTACGCCGCCGCGGC
>JAPKHB010000284.1 GCA_026647295.1 Planctomycetota bacterium
CGAAGCGCTCGACGTAGGCGGGGTCGTCGGCGAGGTGTGGCGCCAGCACCTTCACGGCGACGTCGCGGTCGAGCGAGAGTTGGCGGGCCTTGTACACCGTGCCCATGGCCCCCTCGCCCAACTTCTCGAGGAGGCGGTAGCCGGCGATCTGCTCCCGCGCGCCCCCGGGGCCGGGATCCTCCGGGCCGGCGGGGGCTGCGGCCGGGGCCGCGGGGGGGCCCTCCTCGGCGTGGGGCGGGCGGGGTTCGTCGGGACTCACCGGCGGGCTCCTCTCCTCGGACGGCGGGGGCGCCGGCCGAACACGGCCGGGGCCCCGAGCGCCCCCAGCCAGGCGCGCTCGGCGCGGCGCATGCGGCGCCGGGCCGGGGCCCGGTGGTCGTCGTGGCCGAGCACGTGCAGCACGCCGTGGACGGCGTACAGCAGGAGTTCATGGTACGCCAGATGCCCGCGCCGCGCGGCCTCGCGTCGGGCCACGTCGCCCCCCAGCGCGAGTTCGGCCTCGAGCACGGGCCGCGACTTGAGGGCCCAGGCCAGGGCGTCGGCGGGCTCGTCGTGGCCGAGGCTCGCGCGGTTGAGGCGGCGGATCTCGGCGTCCCCGAGCACCGCGACGGAGAGCCGGACCGGGCGCCCGGCCCGGGCCGTGGCCAGGGCGGCCAGCCGGCCCAGGTCGCGTCGCAGGCGCCGGGCGCCGCCCGGCACGGTGGTCCCGCGCGCGCACAGCTCCACCGCGTTCACCGGGCCTCTTCGTTCCCGGCGGCCTGGCGGTCGTAGGCGTCCACGATGCGCTGCACCAGCGGGTGGCGCAGGATGTCGCCGGCGCCGAAGCGCACCACGCCCAGCCCGGGCACGCCCTCCAGGATCCGCACGCTCTCCACCAGCCCCGAGGTGACCCCCTCGGGCAGGTCGATCTGGGTCACGTCGCCGTTGACCACGATCTTCGACCCCTCGCCCAGCCGGGTCAGGAACATCTTCATCTGCGCGCGGGTCGTGTTCTGGGCCTCGTCCAGGATGATGAAGGAGTGCTTGAGCGTGCGGCCGCGCATGTAGGCCAGCGGCACGATCTCGATCACGTCCTGGTCCATGTAGCGCTGCACCTCGCCCCAGGGCATCAGTTCGGCGAGCGCGTCGTACAGGGGCCGCAGGTAGGGGTTGATCTTGGCGTGGAAGTCGCCGGGCAGGAAGCCCAGCTTCTCCCCCGCCTCGACGGCCGGTCGGGTGAGCACGATGCGCCGGACCTGGCCCGCGCGCAGCGCGGCCACCGCCTCCACGACCGCCAGGAAGGTCTTGCCCGTGCCCGCGGGGCCCACGCTGAACACGAGGTCCAGCGTGCGGATGGCCTCCAGGTAGCGCTCCTGGGCGGCGGTGCGGGGGCGGGTCTCGA
Source organism: Planctomycetota bacterium (assembly GCA_026647295.1). Classification (GTDB taxonomy): domain Bacteria; phylum Planctomycetota; class PLA2; order PLA2; family JAEUHO01; genus JAPKHB01. Next base: position 1,382 of record JAPKHB010000284.1, read on the forward strand.
CCGGAACGAAGGCGCGCGGGGGCGGACGGCCGAGCCCGGCGGCCCGCGCGGCGCGCGGCGCCCCGTTGCCGCGGCCGCGCCCCTCCGGCGCGGGCCCGCGCCCGGGCCCCGGCCCCGCGCCGGGCGCCCCGTCGCCCAGCAGGAGGCTCTCGACCTCGTCGGGCGGGAGTTCGCCGCGCTCGCGCACGCGCCGCGCCAGCGAACGCACGCGCCGGGCCACCTCGCGCACGGCGTCGGCGTCGCCGCCGTCGATCGTGAGCACCTCGTTGCGCGCGCTCACGCGCACGCCGTAGCGCTCCCGCAGCCGGCGCAGGTGCCGGTCCATGGGGCCGAACAGGGCCCGCTGGAGTTGCTCGGTCGCCTCGGGGATGCGTTCCAATGCCATCGGTCAATCCTACGCCGGGCCGGGGCCCCGGGCCCTACGCGAGCCGGGACCACAGCCACGCCGCCGGGGCGGCGAGCAGGAGCGAGTCCACCAGGTCGAGCACCCCCCCGAGCGCCGGGACCAGGGCCCCGGAGTCCTTGGCCCCCGCCCGGCGCTTGAGCCCGCTGTGCATCAGCCCCGCCAGCGCGGAGGCCAGGGCGAGCAGGGCGCCGAAGGCCACCCGCTCCGCGGCGCCCCAGGCGCCCTCGGGGGCGAGCCCGAGCGCCTCGGGCAGGAGCAGCGCGGCCGCGACGCTCGCCGCGACCCCCCCGGCCAGGCCCTCCCAGGTCTTCCCCGGGCTCACGGCCGGCAGCAGCCGGTGGCGCCCCAGCAGACGGCCCACGGCCCAGGCCCCCATGTCGGAGGCCTTGGCGACCAGCACGACGAAGCCCAGGCGCCGGGCGCCGTCCGCCCCCCCCTGGAGTTCCAGGAGGAAGGAGAGGGGGAGCCCCGCGAGCAGCGCGGCCTGCGTGCCGCGGGCGAGGGCGCCGGCCGCCTGCGGCCGAAGGTCCTCCAGGCGCCAGACCAGCGGCAGGAGCACCACCGCGCCGGCGAAGAGGACCCGCAGTTCCATGCGCAGGCCGGGGTCGCCGGGCGCGAGGAGCCCCACGGCGCACAGGGCCGCGGCCCCGAACCCCGGCGCGAGGCGCCCCGGGGGCGCGACCCCGGGCCCCGCGCCGGGCGCGAGCAGGCGGCCGAGTTCGACGCCCGCCCCGAAGGCCACCGCCACCAGCAGCAGGTCGCTGGGCCACGCCGATCCCGTGGCGTCGTGCAGCGCGAGCACGCCGAGCACCAGGGCGAGCACGAGCGGCGCGGCCAGCAGGCGGACCCGGGTGTCGCGGTCCCACACGGACCGGCTCACGCGCCGCGCCCGCTCATCGGCGGACCAGGCCCCCGAAGGTGCGCGTGCGTCGGGCGTAGTCGCGCAGCGCCTCCTCCAGGTCCTCTTCGCGGAACTCCGGCCAGCCCATGTCGCAGCAGTGGAACTCGCCGTAGGACATCTGCCAGAGCAGGAAGTTGCTCAAGCGCTTCTCGCCCGCCGTGCGGATGAGCAGGTCCAGGGGCGGCATCTCGGGCTGGTAGAGGCGGCGGGCCAGCTCGGCCTCCAGCGCGTCGTCGTCCAGCGCGTCCACGCGGACCCGCCCCGCCAGGGCGTCCAGGGCGAGCCGGCGGGCGGCGTCCGCCAGTTCCTGGCGCGCGCCGTAGTTGAGGGCGAGGCACAGCACCATGCCCGGGTTGCCGGCCGTGAGGGCCTCGGTGTCGCGCAGGGCGCGGCGCACGTCCTTGGGCAGGCCCGCGATGCGGCCGATCGACGTGAGCCGCACCCGGTTCTGCATCAACTCGCCGCGCTCGTCGATCAGGTAGCGCTTGAGCAGCCGCATGAGGGTGCGCACCTCGGTGCGCGGGCGCTTCCAGTTCTCGGTGCTGAAGGCGAAGAGCGTGAGTTGGGCGAGGCCCAGCCGCGCCGCGTGGCGCGTCACCGCCCGCACGCTCTCCACCCCGTGCTCGTGGCCCTGGATGCGCTTGAGCCCCCGGGCCCGGGCCCAGCGTCCGTTGCCGTCCATGATGATCGCCACGTGGCGCACCGAACGCGCGATGGCCACGACGTCCGCCGGCAGGCCGTTGGAGGAGAAGTCGGCGGCGGCAGCCATGCGCTCATCCTCCTCCCTGACCCGGACCCCCCGGGCCCTCGGCGGGGCGGAAGGTACCACGGCCTGCCACCGCGTCCCGGGGGCTAGGCCGCCACCTCGTCGGGCACCCCGCCGGGCAGGGCGATGAAGCGCTCCCGCTCGGCCCCCACGCTGATCATCTCCACCCGGGTGCCCATCAGGTCCTGGAGCGCGCGCACGTAGCGCCGGGCCGCGGCGGGCAGGTCCTCGAAGCGACGCACGGCTCCAAGGTCCTCCTCCCAGCCGGGCCAGGTCTCGTACACCGGGCGGCAGGTCTCCCAGTCGCCGGCCCAGGCCGGCGGGGCGTCCAGCCGGCGCCCGTCCAGTTCGTAGGCCACGCACACCTGGAGCTCGGGCAGCCCGGAGAGCACGTCGAGCTTCATCAGCGCCGCGGCGTCCACCCCCTGCGTGGCCACGGCGCGGCGGGCGACCACCCCGTCGAACCAGCCGCAGGCGCGCGGGCGACCGGTGGTCGCACCGAACTCGTGGCCGCGCTGCGCCATGTGGCGCCCGGCCAGACCGGTGTCCAGCGTCGGGAAGGGCCCGGCGCCCACGCGGGTGGTGTAGGCCTTCACGATCCCCACGACGCGGTCCAGCGCGCGGGGGGGCAGGCCCGTGCCGGCCGAGACGCCGGAGGGGCCGGTGGAACTGGAGGTGACGTAGGGGTAGGACCCGTGGTCCACGTCGAGGGCGAAGCCCTGCGCCCCCTCCAGGAGGATGCGGCGCCCCGCGCGCCACGCGTCCCCGAGCAGGGCCGTGGTGTCGGCGACGAGCGGCCGCAGCCGGCCCGCGATCTCGGTCATCGCCGCCACCTCGGCGGCGACGTCCACGGGCTCGAGCCCGGCCCGGTCCAGGATCGCGTTCCAGGCCGCGAGGTTGCCCCGGAGCAGGGGCTCGAAGCGGCCGGGCTTGAGCAGGTCCGCGGTGCGCAGCCCGGCCCGGCGCATCTTGTCGCCGTAGGCGGGGCCGATCCCGCGGCTGGTGGTGCCCAGGGCGTCGGCCCCGCGCAGCGTCTCGAGCGCGACGTCCATGCGCTTGTGGTAGGGCAGGACGACGTGGGCGCGGTCGCTCACCTTGAGGCGTCCCTGGATGCGGACGCCGCGCGCCTCGAGTTCGTCCACCTCGCGCACCAGCGTCCACGGGTCCACGACGACGCCGTTGCCGATCACGTTGAGGGTGCGGGGCTGGATCGCCCCCGAGGGCAGGAGGTGCAGGACGTAGCGCTCCTCGCCCACGACCACGGTGTGGCCGGCGTTGGCGCCGCCCTGGTAGCGGACGACGATGTCGCTCTGGGCCGCCAGCAGGTCCACGACGCGGCCCTTGCCTTCGTCGCCCCACTGCATCCCGAACACGCAGGTGACAGACATGGCCGGACGGGTGCCTCCGGTAAAGCCCTAGTGTACGGGCCCCGCGCGCCGGGCGGGAGGCTTCTCCCCGGCCGGACGCGGGGACACCCGGCGGCGCGGCGCGGCGGGCCCGCCCGCCCCGGGCCGGCCGAAGCTGCCCCGGGTCGGGCCGGCGCGGTACGCTCCGACGCCATGTCCGACGCCCCCCCCGCCCTGCTCGTCCTGGCCGACGGGACCGCCTTCGAGCGGTGCAGAACATGTCCTTCACGCCGATCGGCACGCCTTCCAGCGGCCCCCCTTCGCCCCGGGCGAGGCGCTGGT
>JAPKHB010000285.1 GCA_026647295.1 Planctomycetota bacterium
GACGTCCTGGTCGGCGAGGTGCTCACCACGCCCCACTGGGTGCTGTTTCCCTGGAGCCCCGCGGCCGAACACCCGGACGCCGCCCCCGGGGCGTGACGCCCCGGGGGGGCTGCGCCGCCGGCGCGACGGGGACGGGCCGTGGGGGCGCGCCGCCCCGGTATGCTCCGGCCCGCGTCCCTGTGTCCGGAGGATCCCGATGGCCGAGCCCGCCGCCCCGACCGCCGCGGAGATCGAGGAGATGGTCGCCACCCGGCGCGACCTGCACGCCCACCCCGAACTGCGCTACGCGGAGCACCGGACCGCCGCCCGGGTGGCCGAGCGGCTTCGCGCCCTGGGGCTTGCGCCCCGCACCGGGGTGGGGGGGACCGGCGTCACCGCGCTGATCGAGGGCCGGGCCCCCGGCCCCTGCGTCCTCCTGCGCGCGGACATGGACGCGCTCCCGCTGACCGAACAGAACGCGGTGCCCTACGCATCCAGGACGCCGGGCGTGATGCACGCCTGCGGCCATGACGCGCACACCGCCGTGCTGCTCGGCGTGGCCGGCGTGCTGGCCGGCCGCGCCCGGCCCGCCCGCGGCCGGGTCCTCCTCGTGTTTCAACCGGCCGAGGAGGGCGGCAACGGGGCCCTGGCGATGATCCGCGACGGCCTCCTCGAGGACCCGCCGGTGGAGGCGGCCTTCGGCCTGCACGTGTGGAACCACCTGGACGCCGGCAAGGTGGCCGTGGTGGACGGGCCCTTCATGGCGGCCGTGGACGAGTTCGTGATCACGGTCCGCGGGCGCGGGGGCCACGGCGCCATGCCCCACGAGACGCGCGACCCCGTCCTCGCCGCCGCCCAGGTCGTGTGCGCCCTGCAGCAGATCGTCGCGCGCAACGTGAGCCCGCTGGAGGCGGCGGTGGTCACGGTCGCCGCGATCCACGGCGGGTCCGCCTTCAACGTGGTGCCCGACGAGGTCGTGCTGCGGGGCACGGCCCGCGCCTTCAGCGACGCGGTGTGGCGGGCCTTGCCCGGCCGCATCGAGGAGGTCGCCACCGGCGTGGCGGCCGCGCACGGCTGTCGGGCCGAGGTCTCCCTGGAGCGGCTGATGCGCCCGACCGTCAACGACCCGGCGATGGCCGAGCGCGTGCGCGCCGCGGCCCGCCCGGTGGTCGGGGCGCAGAACCTCGTCGTCGAGCGCACGATGGGCGGCGAGGACTTCGCCGAGGTCCTCGCCCGCGTGCCCGGCTGCTACTTCTTCGTCGGCTCGCGCAACGAGGCCAAGGGGCTGGTCCACCCGCACCACTCCCCGTTCTTCGACATCGACGAGGACGCGCTCGCGATCGGGGCCCGCATCCTGCTGGGCCTGGTGCGCGGCTACCTGGGTTGATCGGCGTCCCCCTCGGGCACGCCGCCGGGGGGCAGCCACACGGCCACCTCGGTGCCGGCGCCGGGGGCGCTGTGGACCTCCAGGCGCCCGCCGTGCGCGGCCACGATCGCCTTCACGATGCCCCAGCCCAGGCCGGTGCCGTCGGCCTTCCCCTCGCTGCCCCCGCCCGCGAGCAGGCGTTCGCGCTGGCGGGGGCTCATGCCGACGCCGCTGTCGCGCACCCAGAGCCGGATGCCCGGGGCGGGGGCCTCCACGCGCCGGGCCCCGACCTCCAACGCGCCTCCCTCGGGCATCGCCTCGGCCCCGTTGCGGGCCAGGTTGTCCAGGAGCCGGCGCAGGGCGTGCGCGTCCACGCGGGCGTGGCCCGCCCGCCCGGGGGCGCGGCGCACGTCGACGCCCTCCTGCGCGAAGGCCGCCCCGAGGTCCGCCACGGTCTCGTCGACGAGGCGATCCAGGTCGTCCTGGGCGTAGAGCCAGGCGTCGCCGCGGCGCACGTAGTCCAGGATCGACTCGAGCATGCGGTGCATGCGCTCGGCCTGCCGGCGCAGCCCGGCCACGCACCGCGCCCGCAATTCGGGCGGCGCCTCCTGCTCGAGCAACGCGGCGTAGCCCTTGAGCCCCCCGAGGGGATTGCGCAGGTCGTGCACCAGGCGCGCGACGGCGGTGCCCACGGCCGCGAGCCGTTCGGCCCGCACGCGCTCTTCCACCAACCGGGCCGTTTCGAGCGCGACGGCGGCCTGCGCGCCGAACGCCTCGAGGAAGGCCTCGTCGTCCGCGTCGAAGGCGCCGGCGCGCTTGTTGAGCACCTCGAGCACGCCCACCACCCCGCCCCCGCGGTGGCGCAAGGGGACGACCAGCAGCGACCGCGTGCGGTAGCCCGTCGTGGCGTCCACGCTGGGGTCAAAGCGCGGGTCGGCGTAGGCGTCGGGGATGCGCACCGGCCGGCCGGTCTCGGCCACCTCGCCGGCCAGCCCCCGGCCGCGGGCCAGCCGGATGCGCGCGACCTCCTCCCCGTGGAAGATGTCCGCGGTGAGGCCGCCGGTCTCGGGGTCCACCAGGAACAGGGCCCCGCGTTCGGCGCCCACGTGCTCGGTCGCCAGGTCCAGGATCCGGCGCAAGAGGGCGCCGAGGTCCGGCGCGGCGTTGAGCGCGACCGACGCCGCGACGAGGGCGTCCAGGCGCGAACGCGGCCCCTCGTAGCCCGCGGCCGGGAGGTCGGGAGCCATCGGCGTAGAGTAGCAGCCCGATGTCCACCCGCCTCCCGCTGCTGCTCTTCCTGATCGTCGTCGCGGGACTCCTCTCCTGGTTCGCGGCCGCTCCTGCGCCCGGCCCGGCGGCACCCGCGCCGTTGGTCGGTCCTTCCTCTCCGGAGGAGGAGGAGGGCACGGGCCCGCTGGGCCTGTTGGCCCCGCACCTGCGCGGCCTTGCCGCCGAGGCGCGCGACGAGGACGCCCTTTCGCGCGAGGCCCAACGGGCCGTGGAGGGGGTGCTGGCCGAGGCGGCGGCCCGCGACGGGCGCTGGGAGCCCGGGGGGGCGGCGCTGCGCGCGGGCGTCGGCGCGGCCTTGGCCTCTCCCGACTGGAGCCTGCGCTGGGCGGGGGCGTTGGCCGTGCCGCGCATCGGTCCCCTACCCCGGCCCCTGGTCGAGGCCCTGGCCCGGTCCCTGGACCCCTCCGAGGACGACCGCGTCGCGGAGGCCGCTGCCCGCGCGCTTGCCTTCGCCGGCGAGGGCTACGCCGAGCACGCGCTGCCGGCCCTGCTCAGGGCCGGGCGCGAGGGACCGGCGCGCGTGCGCCTGGCGGCGCTGGAGACCCTGGCGCGCCGTCCGGCGGCCCCCGTCGCCGACGACCCCGGCCTCTTCCTCGCGGCCCTGGAGGCTTCCGAGGCCCCGCTGCGCCGGGCCGGCGCCCAGGCGCTTGCGGCCGTCGCCCTGGCCGAGCGCCTGCCGGAGGGCCTGCACGCCGAGGTCGCCGCGCGCCTGCGCACCGCCCTCGGAGACCGCAGCCCCGACGTGCGGATGTACGCGGCCATGGCGCTCGGGCGGCTGGGCCCGGCGGCCGCCGGGGCGCAGGAGACGCTCGTGGAGGCGTTGGGGGACCCGAGCCCCCTGGTCAGGGACCACGCGGCCGCGGCGCTTGCGGCGATCGGCCCGGGGGCCGTGCCCGCCCTGGAGGCGGCCCTGGTGGATCCCGCGGTCGGAAGGCTGCCCAGCGTGGCCTGGGCCCTGCGCCTGGCGGGAGAGCCGGGACTGGCGGCGCTCGAGCGGGCGCTGGCCGGGTCGCGGGCCGACGTGCGGCTCGCCGCCGCGCTGGCGCTGGTGGAGGCCCGTCGCGCCACGCCGGCCGCCGTCGCCGTCCTCGAGCGGGCGTTGGGCTCGGCCGAGGCCGACGACCGGCTCCTGGCGGCGCGCGGGCTCGGGCGGGCCGGGCCGGCCGCCCAGGGCGCGCGCCCTGCGCTGGTGGCCCTGCGGGACGATCCCGACGCGGGGGTCCGGGCGGCGGTGGAGGGCGCGTTGCGCCAACTGTCCCAGGCCGGCGAGGACTGAACGGGGCGTTCAACGCTGAACGGGATGGCGCACGGGCCGGGGACAGCCGGGGCCCCGGGGCGCACCGCGGCCTTGCCCGGCGCGCCCGCGGGCGGCAGAATCGGCGCGCCGGAGGACCACACGGGCCCACGGGCGCCGCCCCCGTGAGGCGTGGGAACGGCGCTTGCGTAGGGCGCCGGCAGGAAGCCGTCATGAACGACCTGTACCTCTGGTCCGCCATCATCGGGTGCACCTTCCTCCTGGTGCAGTTCGTCCTCCAGATCCTGGGCCTGGGTGACGGCGAAGGGCCGGCGGTGGACGCCGACACCTCCACGGACGCGCTCCCGGACGCCAGCGACCCGGCGCACGGCACGGCGGGCAACATCTTCTTCGGGCTCTTGAGCCTCAAGGCCCTGGTGGCCTTCGTCGGCATCTTCGGCCTCACGGGGCTCTCCCTGGAGGAGGACTCCGTCTCGCCCTTCCTGCGCCTGGGCCTGGCGACGCTCGCCGGCGTGGTGGCGATGTTCGCCGTGGCGTGGATGATGCGGGCGCTCAACGCCCTGGGCAGTTCGGGCACCGTCGTGCTGTCCAACGCCCTGGGCCAGGAGGCCTCGACGTACCTCACCATCCCCGCGTCCGGGACCGGCCGGGGGAAGGTGACGATCGAGTTGCAGGGGCGCACGATGGAGTTGCCGGCGGTGACCGACGGGCCGGCCATCCCCACCGGGGCGCGGGTGCGTGTGGTGGCGCTCCTGCCGCCCGAGACGCTGAAGGTCGAGCGGGCGTAGGGCCCGCGCGCGGGAGGAGGACCGATGGCCGAGTGGACCCTGGCGGGGAGCGTCGCGGCGCTGGACCCCAAGCAGTGGATCGTCCTGTTCGTCGCGCTCTTCGCCATCAGCTTCCTGCTGATGCTCATCAAGCGCTACAAGCGCTGCCCCTCCAACAAGATCCTGGTCGTCTACGGCCGCGTGGGCGGCGGCGGGGCCTCCCGGTGCATCCACGGCGGCGGGGCGTTCATCTGGCCGCTCATCCAGGACTACGACTACCTGGACCTGGAGCCCATCCAGATCGAGATCCCGCTGCGGGGGGCCCTCTCGATCGAGAACATCCGCGTCAACGTCCCGTCGATCTTCACCGTGGCCATCGGGACCGAGCCCACGGTGATGCAGAATGCCGCGGTGCGCCTCCTGGGGCTCCAGGAGCAGGACATCCAGAGCCAGGCCCGGGACATCATCTTCG
>JAPKHB010000286.1 GCA_026647295.1 Planctomycetota bacterium
GCGGGCGGAACCGCGGCCGCCGGCGCGCGCACGCTCGGCGCCGGCACGGCGGCGGGGGGAACGGCGCGCGGGGCCGGCGCGGGGGCCGCGGGCGCCGGCCGGGCCGCCGCCTGGTAGGGGGCGGGCAGCGCCCGCGCAGCCGCCGGCCCGGCGGCCGGGTCGGGGGTCCGGCCGCCGCGGGCGTAGTTCGGCGCCTCGGCGAGGGGGAGGCTGCGGCGCGGCGCGCCCAGGTTCCCGGTCCAGTACTCCCCCACCTGCCCGAAGCCCGCCACCGTGAGTTCGGGATCCAGCAGGATGCGGCGGTGGTCCGGGCTGTTCATCCAGCCTTCGACCACCGCGCCCAGCGAGGGGTAGCCCCAGGCGACCACCTCGCCGAAGGCGCTGCCGTCGAAGCCGGCCAGGCGCACGCGCTGGGTGAGCGTGCGGCGTTCGGGGTCCGGCGAGCCGTGCCCCATGAAGCCATGGCGGGCCTGCTCCCAGCTGTGGTCCTTGGCCGCCCGGAACAGCCGGGCGTCGGGTGCGAGGGGGCGCAGGTCGTGGACCTCGCGCACGCGGTTCACGCGCGCGAGCATCTCGATCTCGGCGGGGAGGATGGAGAGCGGCGCGTCGTCCGTGGGGGCCGCGGGGGGCGGCCCCTCGGCGGGGAGGGGCTCCGGGGCGAGGGCGAGCGGTGCCCCCGGCGTTTCCCGCGGGGTAGGGGCCGAAACCCCGGCGTAGCGCGGCCCCGGCGCCGGCGCGGCGGGCGCACACGGGGCGCAGGCCGTCGGCGGGGCGCCGCAGGCGGAGCGGTCCCAGAACGAGGCGCTGCAGCCGGCCGCGAGGAAGGCGGCGCACGAGGCTGCGAGGACTCCCAGCCGGTGGGCGGCAGGCGACATGGCAAGGGGTGGGGTCGGCTGGGCCGGGGCCACCCTTTACCTGTTAGCCCGGCGTAGGGCCCGGCGTAGGGCCCGGCGCGGGGCCCGCGGGCGGCGTCAGGAAGGGCTGGCGAGCAGCCGGCGGGCGGCGGCCTCGTCGGGGGCGATGGTGAGGGCCTCGGAAAGGCCGGTGCGATCCACCAGGCGCCGGATCGCGGGCGCGAGCGAGTGCAGCACCAGCCGCCCGCCCCGTTCGCCCGCTTCGAACTTGAGGCGCAGCAGCGAACCGGCCGAGGCGCTGTCCATGAAGCCCAGGTCGGAAAGGCCCAGCAGCACGTGGCGGGCGCCCGCGGCGAGGCCCGCGCGCACCGCCCGCTCCAGGTCCCCCACCAGTTCGAGGCGCGCCTCGCCCGCGACGCTAAGGGCGAGCACGTCGCCCTCGGTCCGGCCCTGGATCCGCAGGTCGTCGCGGGTGTTCACCAGCCTGCTCCCTTGAGGCCCCCCGGAGGGGGCCGGTCTGGCCCGATGGATCGGGCGGCCCGGACCCGGCTGCGGCGTCGGCGCGGGCCCCCGGGGGCCGGGCGCCTGCCGCGTGCGGTTGCCCGTGCGGAAACCTCGCGGCTCCGCCTTCCTTCCCACGCCGCCCGCGGCCCGAGGGCCGCCCCCCCGCCTCCTCAAGCGGGATCCGCGGCGAGCGCTTTCAGCGTGGCGTCGTCGAGCACCCGGTCGCTTTGCTTGGCGGCCGCGAAGAGCCGCTCGACGCGCGCCTCCGTCGCCTCGAAGCCGTGGTGCTCGAGCCACCACACGACGTTGGACTTGCCGCTCATCGGCCCCACCGAGATGCGCTGCGCGAGGCCGAAGTCGGCGGCGGGCACGCCCGAATAGACGCGGTCGGCCAGCCAGGTGTCCCCGCGGCGCAGGGCCTTGATGACCGCCGCGGCGTGGACGCCGGTGCCGGTCTCGAAGGCGTCGTTTCCGACGACGGGGTAGTTGAAGGGGATGGGCACGTCCAGGTAGCGGGAGACGGCGGTCACGTAGCGCATGAGGCCGGTCAGGTCGCGCTCGGCCCCGAGGTAGCCCAACAACTTCAGGTTGACCAGGAGTTGGTCCATGGGGCAGTTGCCCGCGCGCTCGCCCACGCCCAGGCCCGCGGCGTGCAGGCGGTCGGCGCCGGCCTCGTAGGCGGCGATGGAGTTGATCACCGCCAGGCCCCGGTCCTGGTGGCCGTGCCAGTCGATGGCCACGTCGGGCTTGCCGTGGTCCTCGGCCACCGCGCGCACGAAGCGCACCAGGGCCCGGGCGCCGTCCGGCGTGGCGTGCCCGCAGGTGTCGCACACCACCAGACGGCCCGCCCCCATGTCGAGCGCCTGGCCGTAGAGCCGGCGCACCGTCTCGGGCGGCGTGCGCGTCGTGTCCTCCGTCACGAACATGATGGGCAGGTCGTTGTCGGCGCAATAGCGCAACGCCTTCTCCGACGTGCGCAGGAGGTGGTCCACGTCCCAGTTCTCGACCTCCATGCGGATGGGGCTCGACCCGATGAACATCGCCACCTCGATGGCGATGCCCACCTCCTGGGAGATGCGGTGGATGGGCTCGATGTCCTGCACGAGCGTGCGCGCGGCGCAGTTGGGCAGGATGGGGTGGCCGCGGTCGCGGATCTCCTGGGCCAGGCGCCGGGCGCTGGCCACCACGTGGGGGCCGGCGCCGGGCAGGCCGATGTTCATGCTCTCCACGCCCAGGTCGGCGATGGCGTGGAGGATCTCGACCATCTCCTCGATGTCGGGGTGGCGCACGGAGGGGCTCTGCAGGCCGTCGCGCAGCGTCTCGTCGTCCACCTGGGCCGGGGCGCGCGGCGGGGGCGCCTCCGCCGCGACGACGTTCCAGTCGTAGATCAGGTCGGTGTCGGCACGAAAGCTCATGGGAACCTCGCAACGCGGCGGACGGACGAGCGCCGCCGATTCTAGCGCGGGCCGGGCCGGGGCCCCCGCGGGGGCCGCCGGGCACCCCCGTGCGGGCGGCCCCGCGGGGCGTCAGGGGGCGCGTGCGCCCCGCGCCCGCCGCCCGCCGCCGCGCCCGCGTCCGGCCCGCGGGGACCGGCCGGCGCGCGCCGGCCCGCGGGCCGCGCGTGCGGCCGCGCTCGCCGTGGGCGGGCTTCGTGGTACGAGTGGCCCGGGACGGCGGAGGCCCCTTCCGTGCTGGTCATGAAGTTCGGCGGCACCTCGCTCGCGACGCGCGAGCGCATCGAGACCGTGGTCTCGCTGGTGCGCCAGCGCCTCGCGCGCCACCCGGTGCTGGTGTGCTCGGCCCACGCCGGCGTGACGGATCTCCTGCTCAACGGCGCGCGGCGCGCCGCCGCGGGCCAGCCCGACCTGGGCCCCGTGCGCGAGCGGGAGCAGGCGACGCTGGCGGCCCTGGAGTTGCCCGGGGCGCTGGTCGAGCCCGAGCTCGAGCGCCTGGAGCAGATGTTCCAGGGGCTCGCCCTGCTCGGCGAACTCACGCCCCGGAGCCTGGACGCGGTGGCGGCCTTCGGCGAGCGGATGAGCGTCAAGGCCATCGCGGCCTTCCTGCGCCGGCGGCGCATCCCCGCCACCGCGGTGAACGCCGACGAGGCCGGGCTGCTCACCGACAGCCGCTTCACGCGCGCCTCGCCGCGGCCCGAGGCCTACGCCAACCTTCGGGCGGCGCTCGCGCGCGCGGAGGGCGTCCCGGTCGTCACCGGGTTCATCGGCCGGGACGCGGCCGGGAACGTGACCACCCTGGGCCGCTCGGGGTCGGACTTCAGCGCCACCATCGTCGGGCGCGCCGTCGGCGCCGAGGAGGTGGAGATCTGGACGGACGTGAGCGGCGTGCTCACCGCCGACCCGCGCATCGTGCCCGAGGCCCGGCCCGTGGAGCGGATGACCTACGCCGAGGCGAGCGAACTCGCCTACTACGGCGCCAAGGTGATCCACCCGGCCACGATCCAGCCGGCGGTGAGCCGCGGGATCCCGGTGCGCATCCTCAACACGATGGACCCGGACGCCCCGGGGACGTGGATCGGTCCGGCGCGGGCCCGCCGCGGGACGGGCGTCACCGCCGTGGCCAGCAAGCGCGGCATCCACCTGGTCAACATCGTCTCGGGGCGCATGCTCGGCCAGTCGGGCTTCATGGCGACGGTGTTCCGGGCCTTTGCCGACCACGACGTGGTCGTGGACCTGATCGCGACGAGCGAGGTCTCGGTGACCGTCTCGGTGGACCGCAGCGAGGGCGTGGCGGAGGCCGTCGGCGAGTTGAAGAAGTTGGGGAAGGTGACGGTGAACAGCGACAACGCCCTGGTGGCGGTCATCGGCGAGCGGATGCGCAAGGCCAGCGGCCTGGCCGGTCGGGTGTTCGGCGCGCTCGGGGCGGCGGCGATCCCCATCGCGGCCATCTCGTACGGGGCGACGAAGACGAACCTCCAGATCGTCGTGCCCGAGGAGCGCGAGCGCGACGCCGTGCGGGCGCTGCACGACGCGTTGTTCCCGGCCGCGCCGCCGCCGGGCGACGCGGGCTAACGCAGTTCCCAGGCGCGGCGGGCGAGGCGGGCCAGGGCGTGCGCGGTGAAGCCGCCGTCCGCGGTGCCCATGCGGCGCTCGGGCCGGCCCTGGTAGAGCAGGACGGCGGCCGGCGCGGCGCCCTCGCCGCGCAGGCCGTACGCGGCGCGCAGCGTCCCGGGGTCGTACCAGACCTCCAGGCCGTCGTAGAGGAAGCCGCCCCGGTCGTTGGCGCGGTCGTAGGCGCCGAGTTCGACGCCGTCCAGGGGCCGGCCGGCGGGCGAAAGGTGCGTGGCGCGCGGCAGGACCACCGCCACCCGCACCCCGCCCTCGACCAGTTGGCGGTGCAGCGTGTAGGCGGCGCGCAGCGTCTGGGCGCCCGGGGGCGTATCGGGGTCGAGGAACACGAGCAGCCACACGCCGGAACCGAGCTTCAGGAGGATCAGCGGGCGCACCTCCGCCGCCGCGTCCACCGCGCGGGCGAGGCCGAAGGCGATCTCCTGCATCGAATGGTCGGCGCGGAAAAGCTGGAGCCGGATGCGCCGCGCCCCCTGCGCCCGCGCCCTCAGCCTGTCGCAGAGCGCGGGCAGAAGCCGGTCGATCGCGGCGAGGATGCCGTCACGGTGGCTGTCGGTGTGTGAGCGCAGACGGTCGCCGATGGTGATGTCGAGTCCATCACCTGACAGTCGTGGCGCGGCGATCTCCC
>JAPKHB010000287.1 GCA_026647295.1 Planctomycetota bacterium
GTAGGCGTTGATGATCAGCTCGACCTGCCCGCCGATCGTCTGGCCGGGCTCCAGGCCCGACACGGTGACCGCCACGCCGTTGCGCACGCAGAAGGGGATGCGCTTGATGGTCGGCGGGGCCAGTCCGTTGCTGGCCTCGATGCGCAGGGTGTGCTCGCCATCCGGCAGGTGGATGGTGCTGAACGAGAAGCGCATCGGCGGGTGGTCGACCTTGAACGGCTCGGTCTGGTCGTCCAGGTAGATCTTGATGGGTTCCTGGCCGGTGTCGTTCATCGGTCGGGTCCCCCCGCGGGGCCGGGCGCCGGGCCCGTCGGGGCCGCGCCGGACGGCGCCGCGGGCCAGCGTACCTCCACCTCGAGGCCCCGGGGCGCGAGGGCGCCCGGCTCCCGGAACACCAGGCGCTTGAGGTGCGCGGGGTCTTCCTCGCCGGGGTCGAGCGTGAGGCGCACGGCCCGCCAGATGCTCCACACCGTGGCGAGCGCCGCGCCCGCGACCAGGGCCCACTCCAGCGGGCCGAAGGCGCCGAGGTCGACGTGCAGGTGGCCCGGGGTCGGCGCGCTCATCGCGTGCCCCCCAGCGCCTCGCGCTTGAGCGAGAGCAGGTACTCGACCAGCGCCTTGGCGTCGGGCGTCGCCCACAGGCGCTCGCCGGGCTCCAGCCCGAGCCCCTCGATCGGGACGACCTCGTCGTAGTCCATCGCCTCCGCGGGCGGCGGGTGGTCCTTGGTGAAGAGGAACGCGTGCGGCGGCATCAGGCTGTCGGGCGACACGCTGCGCGGGGCGTACAGGTGCCAGTAGTGCCACTGGGCGCCCGGCAGGCGCAGCCCCACCCCCAGGAGGTCGGGCCCCGTGCGCTGCGTGCCCAGGAGCGGCGGGTCCTGCCAGTCGTACTCCCGCGCCGTGGAGGCCGCGTCGGTGCCAAAGCGGGCGTCCGCCGTGAACACGGGCACCACCCGCCGGCCCTCCAGGTCGAAGGCCTTGGCCTCGTAGCCGCGCACCTGCTGGGTGTGGCAGGTCACGCAGTTGAAGGAGCGGTACACCGCCCGGCCCCGCTCCACGAGGGCGTCGTGGGGCGGGCGGGGGGTCCGGGCCTCCTCGGCCTTGAGCCGTAGGGCGGGCCACACCGCGCACAGGAGCACCAGGACGACGTACAGGCCGGCCGGCAGCAGCAGGATCGCGCGGTGGCTGGTGTGCACGCTGAACGGCATGGCTAGCGCCCTCCCTGCGCGCCGAACGCCATGGTGAAGGCCCCGGGGCGCATCTTCCAGAGCGCGACGAAGAAGATCACGTGGGACGACGCCATCAGCACGCCGCCCACGGCGCGCCACACCATGTAGGGCATCACGTCGCGGACCGACTCGGTGAACGGCCGCCCTTCGCCCCAGGAGGCTCCCTGCACGTGCCCGCCGGAGCACAGCCCGACCACGTAGATCGCCATGCCGGCCAGCGCGAGCCAGAAGTGCAGGCCCACCAGCATCACCGGCGGCTCGCGGCCCGTGATGCGCGGCACGAGGCCGTAGATGGCCCCCCAGACGAGGAAGGTCACGAACCCGTAGGCCGCAAAGTGGGCGTGGCCCACCGTGTAGTGGGTGAAGTGCAGCGCCTCCTGCACGGCCGGCAGCGCCTGCGCGCTGCCCTGCAGCGAGGCCAGGCCGTAGCACACCGTCCCGACCACGAGGAAGGGCAGCGAATAGCTGTGCGAGATCGCCAGGCGCTCGCCGCGCATCGTCATGAGGAAGTTGCCCGTCGACGACCACACCGGAACGATCATCGCCACGCTGAAGATCACCGCCACGGCCTCGAGCCAGTCGGGCAGGGGCGAGCCCAGGTAGTGGTGCGTCCCGATCACGGTGTAGAAGATCAGGTGGGTGAAGAAGCCCAGCACCCCCAGCGCGTACGAGTAGATCGGCTTGTTCAGCAGCTTGGGCAGGGCGTAGTAGGTGATCCCCACGGCGAGCGGGGTGAACCACATCCCCACGGCGTTGTGGATGTAGAAGCCGTCGATCACGCGGTCGGCCAGGCCGGTGGTGAACCAGGGCTGGTAGCCCATGAACACGGTCACCGCCACCCAGAAGCAGGCCGCCAGGATGAACCAGCACGAGATGTAGATCCCCGCCACCGCCCGCCGGGCGATGAGCCGGTAGAAGATCACCCCCACGATGGCCACGGCGGCGAAGATCGGCGCCATGCAGTACCAGGGGTACTCGCGGTACTCCCGCCCGCTGTTCACGTCGCCGCTCATCAGGGCCCCGATGCCCCAGGCCACGCCCAGGTTCCACAGCCACAGGGCGACGTTGGCCCACGTCATCTCGGCCCGGCCCATGGGTTTGTGCATCGGCAGCCAGGCCGACTTGGCCACGACGTAGAACGAGAGCCCGACCAGCGCCATCGAGGCCCACCCGAAGAGCACGGTCATCACGTGCACGGGGCGCAGGCGTCCGAACGTGAGCGCGGCGCTGTCGGCCAGGAGGTCGGGGTGCACGAGCCGAAAGGCCTCGAGCAGCCCCACCGCGCTCGCCACCAGCAGCCACAGCCCCGCGCTCACCAGGTAACGGCTCACGAGCTTGGCGAAGCGGGGGTCGGTGCCCGCCGCCGCGATGAAGATGGGGATGCCGACGGGGATCTTCACGGCGCGGCCGGACCTCCTCCCGCGGACGGCGCCGGGGAGCGCCGAAGGTAGCAGCGCCCCGCGAGCGCGGCAACGCGCGCCAACAGCCCGCGGCGTCCGATTCCGCAACGCCCGCGCGCCGGCGGCGGATCAGGAGCCGGGGCGCCCCCCCGCGGGCGCGGGCGCGGCGTACTCCAGGCACGAGGCCGGGTCGTCGAAGCCGCAGCCGTACGCCCAGGGGGTCTCGGCCCGGCGGGGCGCGCGGCCGGCCAGCAGGTCCTCCAACGCCTCGCGCACGAAGCGCGCGTCGCCGCCCTCGTAGTCGTCGTCGATCGCGCCGCGGTAGACGAGCCGGCCCGCGCCGTCGAGAATGGCCACCTGGGTGGCCTGCGTGACCCCCAACCGGCGGGCGAGTTGCTGGCGGGGGTCCATCAGCATGTGGTAGAAGGCACGCTGCCGGGCCATCTGCGCGCGCGTGGCCCGGTGGTCCTCGCCCGGTTCGCCGTTGTAGGCGACCCACGCCACGCCCGACCCCGGGCCGCCCGTCGCCGCGTAGACCGCCCGTAGGCGCTCCTCCACCTTGGCGACGCAGGGACACTTGATGCTCCAGGACATGAGCACCGTGGCCCGCGCGCCGAACAGTTCGGCGACGTCGTGCCAGGTGGGCGCGTCCCCGATGCCGCGCAGCCGGAAGCCGACCTCCAGGCGCTCGCCCAGGGCGAGCACGGGCGGGGGATCGGCCTCGGCGCCCAACGGGCCGACGCCCCAGTGGGCGAGCACCACGTAGGTGCAGAGCGCGATCAGGATCCCGGCGATGAGCAGGTCGGCGCGTCCCGGCATCTCGAACCTCGCCCGGCCCGGCCCCCGGCGGGGCGGCCCGGTCCCCGCGACCCCGTCGCGGGCGGGCGGGGCCCCGGGCCGGCGCCCCCGGGTTTGCACCCACCCTAGCGCCGAACCCGGCGGGCGCCGACGCCCGGACGCGCCGATGCCCGGCGCGGGCACTACCCTGCCGGGGATGTCCGACCCCGTGCCCCTTTGCGCCGCGCGGGCGGCGGCCGCGCGGCTGCTCGGGCGCTGGCAGCAGTTCCCCGAGGTGCTGCGCCTGTGCCCCGCCGGGGCGCTTAGGCGGATGCAGCCCCGGGTCGATGCGCTGCGGATCCTGCTCACCTCCTTCGAGCCCGAGGCGTTGCGCGCCCGCCTGCGCGCCGAGGGCTACACCGCCGGCGTAGGCCCGGAGGACCTTTGCGGCCGCACGCCCGAGGGCCTCGCGGTTGGCGTGCGGGTCATGGCGGAGGCGCCGGCTGCGGCCGCCCGGGCCTGGCTCGAGGAGACCGGCCCGCCGGCCCACGTCGAGGCGCTTTGCGCGCGGGCCCTGACGCTGGGCCTTGCGCGCGGCCCTAACGGCCGGCCCGCGGCCTGGGCGGCGGCCCGGGAGGAATCCGACCTGTACCGGGCGCTGGGGCTTGCGCCGGTGCCCCCGGAACGGCGCGATCGGCCGCTGGACGAGGTCGCCCCCGACGACCTGTGCGCGATGGAGCACGCCCGCGGCCTCTTCCTCGCCCCGCTGGTCGGACACGGCGGCCGGCTCGCCGCGCCCGCCCTGCTCGCGCTGGCCGCCGACGAGGGCTACGGGTGGGTGGTGCTCGCGGAACGCTGGCCGGGGTGCGCGCCCGCGGGTTCCCCGCCGAGCCCCGAGGCGGTCGTCGCGCGCCGCGCGGAGATCGCGGCGCTGGCGCCGCAGGGTCCCCGTCCCTTCCTGGCCGCCCGGCTCGGGCTCCAGGCGACGGCCGACCTGGACCGGCGCCCGGACCTGGCCGCCGCGTACGACCTGCTCGTGCTGGAGCCCGAGCCGACCGGGCGGGGGGACACCCGCCCGGACCGGGGCGCGCTCGAGGCCGCGCTCGCCCACCCGCGCGTCGCGGTCCTGGCCAGCCCGGCCGCCGGCGCGGCCTGGGCGGGGGACCCGGCGGTGCAGGAGGACCTGATCGCGGCGGCGGCCGCCCACGGCAAGGCGCTCGAGGTGGGCGCGGCCCCCACCTTGGCCCCGCCGTCCCCGGGCTGGCACGCCGGCGCGCTCGCCCTGGGCGTGCGCGCCGTGGCCGGGGCCCGCGTGCTGGCCGAGGCGGACCTCGACCAGGCCCGCTGCGCGCTGGGCTTCCTGCGGGCCGGGGGCTGGCCGAGGGAGCGGGTGCTCACGAACCTGGAGGCGCCGGCGGCGCAGGCGGCGCTGGGCGGAGGCCGGGCGTGAGCCCCGCCCCGCGCCGGGCCAAGGCCGCTACGGCCGGCCGCAAGGGGCGCGCCGCCCGCCGGGTGACCCGGGGCCCGGCCCCGGTCCTCAAGGCCCGGGCCCGCGCGGTGCTACAGCGGCTCGCGCAGGCCTACCCGGGAGCCGACTGCGCCCTGGACCACCGCAACCCCTTCGAACTCCTGGT